>NZ_NHCK01000049.1:0-41755 GCF_002172815.1 Hyphomonas sp. TMED31
ATCGAAGGCAAGTGTGGTAACTCACCTGCAACGCGGCCAGCGCTTTCCCAAGCGGCGAGGGCAATTTCGTCAACCTTCTCGCCGGTCCAGTCCGGGAAGGCGAGTTGCAAATTTCGCTTTACCGTTTTGTGCTGAGACAGGCGTGGTCCGATTTTCTTCATCAACCAACCGCCGAAGTTCGATGCGCGCTCAGGTCCGAGCAACTTCATCGGCTCCCAATAGATGAAGTCCCACGCAATAGTTTCGAGGCGCCACTGCACCCGCTGCCAAAAGGTTGCGCGATTATCGATGTCCTTTGGACGGATGTATTTGGGAGCGTCCTGGGTCATGACTCTTCCACGTTCAGGATGGGGGCGAGCAAGGCGTCCAGCTGACTGAGGTCTTCGAATTCTGCATGAACCGGGAATTGCAGAATGCCGCCGCGCTCATTCGGATAGATACGCACATGGTCCTTGCTGGTCGTAATCAGCTGTGCGCCATGTGTTTTGGCCAGTTTATGAAGGAAGGCGAGTTCCTTCTTTGAATAATCGTGGTGATCCGGATAGCCGACAGCTTCCCGAATGTCGCCGCCTTCGGCTTTCAGGCTGTCAAAGAATTTCTGTGGACGGCCGATGCCAGCGAAGGCAACGAGTGGGCCAGCCGGTGCCGGTCCTGATGGGACGATGCGGGCGCGCAGGACAGGGAGGCCACTATCGATCACTTGCTGTGGGACGTCGCCTTCGCCCATAAGAATAACGGCATCTGCACGCGCCAGGCCATCTTCCACAGGTTCGCGCAATGGCCCTTTCGGCAGGACATGACCATTTCCGAATGGAGCGGCCGCATCGATGACGATGATGGACAGATCCTTGGCGAGGCTGGGGTTCTGGTGCCCATCATCCATGATGGCGACTTTGGTGCCATAAAAGGCCATCATCTGCACGCCGGCAAAGCGGTCCTTTCCGATCCAGCTTTCGCCCGTCTGCGACAGCAGCAGCGGTTCGTCACCACACATGTCTGCGGTGTGCCAGGTTGGGTATATTTTCTGTGGGCTGATTTCTGACCCGCCATAGCCACGCGACAGGCTGGATGCGTGAATGCCCTTTGACTCGATATGCTTGCGAATGGCCTGGACGATCGGGGTCTTTCCGACGCCGCCGGTTGTGAGGTTTCCAACGCATATGACGGGGATGGACGCCTTGGCCGGAATAGCGCGGGCAAGCTTGCGCCGGATTCCATAAGTGTAAAGTGCGGCGAGGGGCGTCAGCAGGGCGCGTGTGACAGGGGCCGCTTCGCGGGATTTCGGATCAAGCCCCGCAGACCAGAAGTGCGGAGCCTTCATTGCAACAGTCCCGGCTCTGGCAGGAGGGGGACAAGAGCTGCCAGCGTTAGCGCCATTGGCGCGTCAGCCGCATCGTTCAATTCCTGAAGGGCTTCTTGCGAGGGAGGGGGCATGGACTGCAAGGCCTTGCCGATGGCCTTGGCCGTCTTCAGTTTACGGATGAGTTTTCTGGCCTCAAGGTCGTCCATCATGGTGGCGAAGTTGAACACGTCGGGTCCGGTGACTACGGGTAGGCCGAGGCGGACAGGCTCCAATGGATTGTGCCCGCCAACCCCCGGCGTATGTCCACCCCCGAGAAAAACAGAATTGGCAAGCCGGTACCAAAGCCCCATTTCGCCCATTGTGTCAGCTAGCAGGATGCGGGTGCGCGGTGTCGGGACCTCGCCACGGGAGCGGCGCGCAAACGTCAGGCCCCGCTCTTTGAGAAGCAATTCAACCGCGTTGCCCCGGTCCGGATGGCGCGGGGCGATGATGAGGGCGGATGTGTCGTCACCTTTCAGCGCATCAAGGAAGATCGCTTCCTCTCCATCATGCGTAGAGGCTGCAAGTATGCAGCGACGGTCAGCCAGGAAGTTTTCGCGCAAGCGGCGGATCTCGATTTCGCTGGCTGAAGGCGGTGGCAGAGCCGATTTCATGTTGCCGGTAGATTGTACGGGTTCGCCAAGAAGGGTTTCTAGGCGCCGCGCCGTATCAGTATCGGCCGCGAGCACCACATCGAAGCGCCCGACGAGACGTTTGAACGCGCCGCTCAGCTTGTTCCAGCCATCTGCCGAGGAATCTGTCATGCGGCCATTCACAAGCGCACGCTTTGCGCCAGCACGCTCGGCTTCAAGGATCAGGTTCGGCCAGATCTCGCCTTCGCCAAAGATGCAGAGGTCCGGCTGCCAATGGCGGATGAACCGCCGGGCGATGCCGGGCGTGTCCAGTGGCGCCATCAGGTGAATGGCACGCTCTGGCAAGACGGGGCCAAGCAGGCGGGCAGATGTCTGCGTCTGGCTGGTGAAGAGGAGCATCAGATCCGGGCGCAATTCCAGCAGGCGTTGACCGAGTTCGAGCAGAAGCTGGCTTTCGCCGACGCTGGCCCCGTGCAGCCAGACCAGCGAACCGCCGGGCATGCGTCTCGGCAGATTGCGGGCCAGACGCTCATTGATGCGACTATAGTCTTCTTTGCCTGCACGGGCGCGCCGCTTCAGCACGCCCCCTAAAAATGGAGACGCCGCGCGGGTAGCCGTTCGATATAATTGAATGCCGGCTGTCATGGCGTCTGGGAACCCGCTTCTTCTGAGTTTTTGTAACCAGCCAGCATGTCGGCCCTGCGGGTCGCCTCATCAAGACGTTTTTGCAATTCAGCCTGAATCTCGTCTGGCGCGCGTGCGCGGTCAGTGTCCACTGGTGCGCCGAAAACAATGGCGCCTCGGGCGAAGGGGAGGGGAAGGATCAGCCGGTCCCAGGTGGAGAGGCGTTTGGCGGGGCGAATGGAGAGCGCATAGGGGAGAATCGGGACGCCGGCTCGCTGTGCAATCATGATGGCGCCGGGGCTGACCTTTTCTGCCGGGCCGCGCGGGCCATCTGGCGTGATACAGACCGCCTTGCCAGATTTTAGCAACTTCACAGCCTCTGCAATGGCGCGCACACCGCCCTTGTCTTTTCGGGCTTTCTTCTTGTTTCCAGCCGATCCGCGGATCGGGTGGATGCCCAGATGGCTGATGGCGCGGGTCACGGCTTCGCCATCCGGCGACAGCGAAACGAGCATTGCTGCACCATCGATTTGTCCGGGCCAATGCTTCATGCGACGTATCCAGCCGCTTGGGAGCACCATGATGCGGGAATGCCATGCAGCAACCACTATCCCGTTTTGCCTTGCCCAGACCTTCTGCGCGACGGGTTCGCCTTCAACCGTCCATCTGACGGTACGCGCGATCAGCATCATCCACGCCCAGATAAGTGCGCCGAGCAGGCTGGTCATGAACTTGGAGCGGAACAGGGATTTCATCGCACCGACTTATACTGTGCTTCGTCGCGTGGACCACGAATTAGATGCTGCGGATGTGCTGAATGCAGATTGCCTGCAGGTGGGGACGCGGCAATGGTGGGCGATAGTGGGTTCGAACCACTGACCCCTGCCGTGTGAAGGCAGTGCTCTACCACTGAGCTAATCACCCGATTCTGCGAAGCGACTGGCGTAATCCGGGGGTCGATTGAGGTCAATAGCGGATGTCTGCTGGCACTGATTCTCGTTAAAAGCGGAAAAATCGCCATGCAAATTCGCATTCCTAGTATTCAATACAATCGTTTGCGCATGCATCCTTGAGGGGAAAAATCTGCAATTTTTCCTCTTCGGGGGGCACATGTCCCCAGATTCGGGGACAAGTATTTGTCGGTTTCTAGCATTTTTTGAGACGAAACGGACATTTTTGTTCACGCTAACATCAATATGAACAAATATTCAGTATGAACAGATGTTCATCGCAAAACCTTACACTAGTTTCATTCGAAATTAGCCTTGAGAAAAACACAAAAGGTCGTCATGTTCCGGTCACACAAGGACGGCCCGGGTAACGGGCTGCGTGGTAAAACATAAGAAGGACAGGCGGGGGCCAAAGGCCTCAATAACAGTACAGCCTGGAGAGAGAGAAAAATGAAAGACTGGTGTGACGAAGAAGGCGCAAAGCGCCTGCGCGAGAAAATTAGTGCCTATTGGGCAGAGCGTGGCTACGAGGTTGATGTCGATCTGATCGATGCTGGCTTTGTGCCTGCCATGCGCTCCGCTCGCACTGATGTTCGCAGCAACATGGTGAACGGTATGCCGCGTCGCCGTATTGCAAATGAATCGGGCTCTGCCCGTCCAAGCTACCGTCCGCGCGAGCAGCGCGAAGCTACGGCCTAGCTGATCCAATTCTCCAAAACAGAGACGAGATCGGAATAGTGCTCCAGCACTATGTCGGGCCTCAATTGTTCTGGAGTTTCCTGTTCGTAGCCGAATGGCACGAAAATGAAGGGCAGTCCGGCATCCCGGGCTGCCCTTTCGTCTGTCCGGGAATCGCCGACCATGACTGCCTTGCCTGATACGCCGCCTGCCGCGGTGACGGTGCGCAGGATATGGTCTCCATCCGGTTTGCGGCTTGGCACGCTGTCAGATCCCACAATGGCGGCGAAATGCTCCGTCAGGCCTAGTTCGTTCAATAGTTGGTCTGACAGATCCTGCTTCTTGTTGGTGCAGACCGCGAGCGTTGCGCCACGGTCCGCCAAGGTGTTCAGCGCTTCAGCAACCCCTTCGAAGGGATGTGAGTGATCCGCGATATTTCCTGCATAATAGTCGAGGAATTGCGTCAGGAACGCGTCGAGGTCTTCTTCTGAGGGCGCGATGCCGTGCGATTGAAGACCCTTTGTGATCATTGCGCGCGCGCCTTGACCGATCATGGTTTCAATCGAATCCAGCGGTACGGGGGCCAGATCGGCATTGGTCAGAACGTGATTAAGCGCTTCCAACAGGTCTGGCGCGGTATTCACGAGCGTGCCGTCAAGATCGAAGACAATGGTCCATCCGTCGAAGGGTTTTGTCATGACGGTGGTATTTCCTTTTTGGTTTCGCCTTGAATCGGCCTTTGGTCTAGGCGAAAGGACTTGGGAAATCGAGAGGTCAAATCCTGTGGAAACTCCGTCCAGACAACGCGCTGCCGTCATTCTAGCCGCTGGCAAGGGAACGCGGATGAAGTCCGATCTCCCGAAGGTAATGCACAAGGTGGCCGGGCGCCCGATGGTCGATTGGTCGATCGCGCTTGCCCGGCAGGTGGGCTGCGAACGCATCGTGGTGATTGCCCATCCCTCTCAGAAGGTGCTGATTGATCACGTTGGCCCACAGCTTGGCGAGCAGAGCATCGCATTTCAGGATCCGCCAATGGGAACCGGTCACGCCGTGCGGTGTGCCGAGGACGCGCTCGCCGGCTTTGAGGGCGACCTGGTGGTTCTATATGGAGACAGCCCTCTTGTGCCGGCAACGGCCATCGAAAGCCTGTTCGACAGTCTCGCCAACAACGCTGCAATCGGCGTGCTGGGCTTCGATGCCGCGGAGCCGGGTCTGTACGGTCGTCTGATTACGTCTGGCGATGGTGATCTGGAGGCGATCGTTGAAGCGCGTGAGGCGACACCGGAGCAGCTTGATGTGACGCTTTGCAACTCCGGTGTCATGGCAGGCGACGCCGATACCATGTTCCGCCTTCTGCAAAGCGTGACGAACGACAACGCCAAGGGTGAATACTATCTCACGGACCTTGTAGCCCTGGCGCGCGCAGACGGGAAAACCTGCAAGGCTGTGCGTTGCGAGGAGGAAGACCTGATCGGTTGCGATTCAAAGGTCGATCTTGCGCAAGCAGAGGCGATTTTCCAATCGAGACGACGCATTGAGGCAATGACAAGCGGCGTTTCACTGATCGCGCCGGACACGGTTTGGTTCTCTCATGATACGGTTCTTGAGCCAGATGTCATTGTCGAGCCGAACGTCGTCTTCGGGCCAGGTGTCAAGGTACAGTCAGGCGCCACCATCCGGGCATTCAGCCATCTGGAGGGCGCCGAGGTCGGGCCAGGATGTTCTGTTGGGCCATATGCGCGTCTTCGCCCCGGCGCGATCCTGTCGAAAGATGCGTTCGTTGGTAATTTCGTCGAAGTGAAAAACACGACGATGGGCGAGGGCGCGAAGGCCAGTCATTTGTCTTATCTGGGCGATGGCGAAGTCGGAGCGAACGTGAACATCGGCGCGGGCACGATCTTCTGCAATTATGATGGCTATCTGAAATACAAGACGACAATCGGCGACAACGCCTTCATTGGTTCCAACAGCGCGCTGGTCGCGCCGGTGAGCATTGGTCGCGGTGCCATTGTTGGTTCCGGCAGTGTAGTCACCGACGACGTGATGCCAGATGCTCTTGCATTAGGCCGCGCACGGCAGACGCAAAAAGAACACTGGGCAGGTGAGTTTCGCGCGCGAAAAGCGGCGGAAAAAGCAGAGAAGAAGAAGGGCTGAGGCTGATGGCGAACGAAAAGGAAAAGGAGAACGCCGCGCTCGCAGCGATGGAGTTCGTTGAAGACGGCATGACCATCGGGCTGGGCACGGGCTCCACTGCAAAGTTCTTTGTTGAGCTGCTGGCCGAAGAAGTGGCCGATGGCCTTGTTGTGCGGTGTATCGAAACCAGCGAACAGACGCGGCGACTGGCCAGCAGCCTGGGTGTGCCGCTGATCCCGTTCGAACAGGTTGAGCGCATTCATCTGACCGTCGACGGCGCAGATGAGGTCGACGAGCAGGGGCAGTTGATCAAGGGGGGCGGCGCGGCCTTGCTGCGCGAGAAAATCATTGCAAATGCCAGCGATCACATGGTGGTGATCGCGGACCCATCAAAGCAGGTCGAGCGTCTCGGAAAGTTTCCCTTGCCGGTAGAGGTCACACCGTTTGGTTATACGATCACGGCAAAGCTGGTTTATGATGTGCTTGCCGCGTCGGGAATTGATCGTCCNCGCGTCGAGTTGCGCTCACTTTCCAACGGTGANCTGGTGGTAACGGATGGNGGCAATCACATTCTCGATTGCCATTGCGGCCGCATTCCTGACGCCGAAGCGCTCGCTGCGCGCTTGTCCAATGTGCCGGGTGTCGTGGAGCACGGTTTGTTCATCGGGCTGGCTCGCACAGTGATCATCGGCAATGAGAATGGTGCGACGGTGTTTGAATTCTCCTGATGGCGCCTCATATGGGGTGCGAAACCAGTAAAGATTCAAGGACACCTCCATGACTGACGCGACCTATGACTTCGACCTGTTCGTAATTGGTGGAGGATCAGGCGGCGTNCGCGCAGGCAGGCTGGCCGCGTTGAGCGGCGCCAAGGTGGGNCTCGCGGAAGAATATCGCATGGGCGGAACCTGCGTCATCCGCGGCTGTGTGCCAAAGAAGTTCATGGTCTATGCCAGCAAGTACGGCAAAGACATCAAGAAGGCTGAAGGCTATGGCTGGTCGACCGGTGAGGTCTCCTATGATCACACAAAATTNGCCACGGCCATGCACGCTGAGGTCGANCGCCTGTCTGGCATCTATTTCCGCAATCTGAAGAATTCCGGTGTCGAGATCTTCGAGGATCGCGCGGAGTTTGTCGACAAGCACACGCTGCGGCTGAAGAACAGCGGCAAGACCGTAACGGCAAAAAAGATCCTTGTTGCTGTTGGTGGCCGTCCGTGGCGTCCTTCCGAGGATGAGTTGCCGGGTGTTGAGCATACGATCACATCNGACGAGATNTTCCATCTGGATGAACTGCCAAAGCATCTGGTGATCGCAGGTGGCGGTTATATCGCAGTCGAGTTTGCCCACGTCTTTGCCGGTCTTGGTGTGCCAACCTGCCTGGTCTATCGCGGCGAAGAAGTGCTGCGCGGGTTTGATGCCGATGTNCGTACNGAAGTTCACGAGGGCCTCAAAGAGGCGGGCGTCCAGGTGATAACTGGTACCGTGTTCGAGGTGATTGAGAAGCGCGAGGGGGCGGACCTGCCGCTGCACCTGACCCTGAAAAATGGGCATAGCATCGACTGCGACGTGATCATGATGGGAGTTGGTCGCCGTCCGAACACGGAAGGACTTGGCTGTGAGAATGCTGGTGTGGACGTGAACGAAAAAGGCGCGATCCCGGTTGATGAATGGTCAAAGACAAATGTCGACAATATCTGGGCAGTTGGCGACGTTACGGATCGTGTTGCCCTGACGCCCGTAGCCATTCGCGAAGGGCACGCTTTCGCTGAGACGGAGTTCTATGACAAGCCCTGGCACTTCGACCACACGGACATTCCGACGGCTGTGTTCACTCAGCCAGAGGTCGGTACAGTCGGCATGACTGAAGCCGATGCCCGCAAGGAGTTTGGCGAGATCGACATCTACAAGACCAAGTTCAAGCCGATGAAGAATGCGCTGAATGGGGACCAAACGCGAACCCTTATGAAGCTGGTGGTGCGTGCATCCGATGAGAAGGTGCTTGGCGTTCACATCGTGGGCGAGGATGCGGCGGAGATGATCCAGATCGCGGGCATTGCGGTGAAAATGGGGGCAACCAAGCCTGACTTCGACCGGACCTGTGCGCTGCACCCATCCTCGGCAGAGGAGCTTGTCACGATGCGCCAGAAATGGGTACCGGATGTTCAGGAGGTCTAGGCGTCCATGATCGCGCCTGACGCCTAATCTTCAAGTAGGATATAGGCGTCGGACTTCGCATCGAACGCGTGCACCTGATCTGAATCACAGACCAGCATGGAGAGCCCGTTGCGGCGGGCATCCAGTACGCCAAGGCGCTTGCAGGATGTTTCAACCGGGATCGGCTCATCGTCTCCGGCGAGTTTTACCTCGCAGGCAGTCAGCCGCCCCCAGCGGGACCAGAAGCCGCATGTGAGCGTATCTNCGGTGCCGTCATCGTCAAAATCGAACTGAAGCGATTGCATCTCNGATGCGTCATCANTGTCCTCGAACATGCTGGACCGTAGTTCGGAGACGGCGGCGGCCTCGCGTTTGAACGTTTTCAGTACNAGCTCAGGTTTGTCGCCTTTCAGNGTGTATAAGTGGATGTCCTGCTTGAAGTCTTCCGTATTCTGGCTTTCGTTGAGTGAGACGAAGCGCGCCACCCAGCGCCCTTCATGGAGCTCAGCCGTTGGCGGATCCCACGCGTAGATGTCTTCAATCTCGCTCACGAGGAAGTGCCCGCTGCCCATGTCCGCCACAAAGTAGTATTTTGCCGGGCAGCAATTGCCGCCATCATGCACCGAAATCACGGCATCCAACGTGCCGTCAGCGTTAAAGTCTTTGAGTAACTCCACTTNTGGCGCGCCATAACCGAATTCGTGGATGGTGTATTCGAGTCCGTTCACAGTTGCCTTGAGAACTGCATTCTCCTGGAACAAAGAATACTCAGTGTCTTCCNTAAACCAGTAATCGGCCTTTCGAGTTGGTTCGTTGGGTTCGCCGCTGTGCGCAGGGGACGAGGTGCAACCCGCAAAGCAAAGCCCTCGCGGCAGCTTGCCGGGTGCCATGAACGGGCGGCTCGAAGACTTGCGTTTGTCGGAGACTTCGGCGAGCGCCTGATAGAATGCCACGACGGCGTCNTGTCCCGGTCTTCGAATTTCTTCCGCCAACGTATTTGCAAAGAGGCCGTCATCGGGTGTGGTTTCGCCCGCTGCTGTGGCGAAGGCTACAAGCATGCCCGGACGCTGCGATACGCGGGTCATGCCCTTGTCTGCAATGGATTTGGAGAAAGCGAACTTCAATTCATTGCGGCAGGCATCCGACACAACAAAGACAGCCTTCGCCTGCGTGGATTGGAGACTGGAAAGNACATCTTCCAATTCGACGCCTTTGCGGAAAATATGGCTCGCCGCCGTGATGCTNTCTCTGGCAGGGATCAGGTAATTGCGNGCNTCACGATCTTCATAGGCCGCCGCGCCGTGGCCCGAATAGTAGAAGAATGCGATCACTTCGTGCCCAGCGTCAGCTTCTTCGGAGATGCGAGCTTCGAACGCATCGAAGGCGTCTTCCATTCCGTCTTCATCCAGATCAAAGCCGGGCATGGTCTCGAAGCCGACATCGATGAGTGCCGCTTCCATCGTACGGACGTCTTGGTGCGTGTTGGTCAGCGCGCCGACTTCCGGGGGATAATCCTGATTTCCGATCAGGAGCGCGATGCGTTTCTCATCCGCCAGCGCCTGACAAGCGAGTNCCGCACAGAAGAGCAGGGCGAAACAGTATCTGANCATGGACATTGTGCGTGTCCCCTATATCCACCTGCCGAGATATTAGGNGGACACCGCCAAGGTGTCACGCNTCAAGCGTCTTCGAGGAGTAGTTTCAGCTCAAGCGCGACCGCCTTCAGGCTCTCGCGGATGGGTTTTAGTCCGCCGCCACGTCCGGAATGGATGGTCAGCTGTTTCCAGGCCGGTTGGCCTTCCTGAGGCGCCTTGACCTGGAGGTGTCCGGATCGNGGCAGGGCGGCCCGCATCAGGGCCCTCGCAAGATCGAACCCTGCCTTCGCATTGTATGTGCCATTGCGCGCGTCCGCCTCGAAGGAGGATTGCTCAGAGCGGCCTACTGCGTTGAACAATACAGATAAGTCGGGTCGTTTATCCGCCGGAATTTGCTCCTTGATGACCTGATTGAGCAGGCGCACGCCGCGCAGGGANTAGATGTCGGCATGCATGGGCGCCAGAACGCGGTCTGCGGCTTCAAGCGCGCACCGCGTCAGGAAGGTTGCGTTCGGGTTCGTATCGAAGACGATCAAATCATAGTCGCTGCGATAGCGTTCGATCGATTGAAGGAAATGTTCCTTGATCATTTCCAGCGCGGTTGGGTCTGAAGCAAATGCGTATTTCGAAATCTCAAACTGTCCTGAGACGAGATCCAGCCGCCCGCCGGGNCTGCCTTCCCCCATGAGTTCATGCACGATTTTCTCTCGCCGGGTAGGGGCGAACGGATCGGTCGACAGAGTAAGCCAGGAATCTGCGGGACTGGAGGCGTCCCGGGCGTGGAGCCGGGACTTTTCAAACAAGGANATGACCGAACGATCTTCGGCGGCGCTGGAGTCNGCAACGTCCATTTCGAAAAANGTNTGGGTGAGATTATATTGCGGGTCGAGATCAATCAGCAGGATACGGCCGCCTAGCGCGCCCTGCCATGCGCCAAAGACCTGGCTGGTGACAGTGGTTTTGCCCACGCCGCCCTTCAGATTCATCACGGCAACGACAGGGCATTTCTTCTTGTAGGCCTGCTTGGTTTCGGCAACGAGTTGTTTCAACCCGTCCGGCGTCGTTGAAGACAGGCGCAGATGGGGGAGGACTTCGTGCTTGAAAAATCCGTTGAGACGCGCCTTGTCGATCTGGTACGGAATGAGCTTGAGGCCNCGCGCCTTTGCCCGCTCAACATCCTGCTTTACCGCCTTGGACCGCACCGACGACGCGGACACCAGAACGATCATGGCGAAAGCGTCGTCAATGGATTGATTGGCGGTTTCGCGTGANCCGCCATCATTCGGCACNTACCAATCGGGGATGGAGGCAGCGCGCAGNGCTTCGTGCAGCTCGAGCAGCGCGTCGAAGTCTTTCGCGGAGTGGCTGATGAAGACGTGCGACATGATGGGGCGGGTGATCCTATGGTGACGACGAGCCTGCAGAATTACTAAAGGGCCAAATCATGATTCCGCCAGCAATCTGCTGTGAAATTATGGTGAAACTTGAGCGACTGCCTGCCATGTGATTAATGCGGCTCACGATTGGAGTATTTAAGATGACCTGGACCCCCTCAGACTGGCGCCAACTGCCAGCAAAGCATATTCCGGAAGACTATCCGGATTCTGCTGCGCTCGCTGCAGTAGAGGAAAAGCTGAAAAGCTTTCCGCCGCTGGTCTTCGCAGGCGAGGCCCGTCGTCTGAAACAACGCCTTGGTGAAGTCGCTGCCGGTGAGGCCTTCCTGCTGCAAGGCGGCGATTGTGCCGAAAGCTTCAAGGAGTTNCATCCGGACAATATCCGCGACACTTTCCGCGTGATCCTGCAAATGGCGGTNGTCCTGACTTTCGCGGCGTCAAAGCCGGTGGTGAAAGTCGGCCGTATTGCTGGTCAGTTCGGTAAGCCTCGTTCTTCTCCCGTTGAGACGATTGACGGTGTGACGCTGCCTTCCTATCGCGGTGACAATATCAACGGCATGGATTTCACGCCGGAAAGCCGTTTGCCGGACCCGGAGCGCCTTACGCAGGCTTATTCTCAGTCCGCAGCGACGCTGAACCTGCTGCGTGCATTCAGTCAGGGCGGCTATGCGAACCTCGCGAACGTGCACCGCTGGATGCTTGGCTTCGTAGACCGTAGCCCACAAGGCGCGCGCTATGAGCAACTGGCTGATCAGATTTCCAAGTCGCTNGACTTCATGAAGGCCTGTGGCGTNACGCCGGACAGCGTGCCNCAAATGGCGCAGGTNGAGTTCTATACAAGCCATGAAGCGCTTCTGCTGGGCTATGAAGAGGCTCTCACCCGCATCGATTCCACCTCAGGCGAGTGGTATGACACGTCGGCACACATGCTGTGGATTGGTCACCGCACCCGTCAGGTCGACCATGCGCATGTCAATTTCTGCAAAGGCGTTCGCAATCCGATCGGCATCAAATGCGGACCAGGGCTTGAGACGGATGAATTGCTACGCCTGATCGATACGCTCAATCCGAATGACGAGGCAGGCCGGATCACGCTGATCTCCCGTTTCGGATCGGATGGTGTGGCGCAGGGCCTGCCGCCGCTGGCACGCGCTGTGAAGCAGAGTGGCCGAACAGTCGTCTGGTCTTGTGATCCGATGCACGGCAACACGCTGAAGACGGATAGCGGCTTCAAGACCCGTCCAGTTGACCGCATTCTNTCGGAAGTGCGCCAGTTCGTGGACGTGCTGTCGGCCGAAGGCTGCTATCCNGGCGGCGTGCATTTCGAAATGACCGGCCAGAACGTAACCGAATGTATCGGCGGCGCTCAGGCCATTTCGGAAGAGGACCTGTCATCTCGTTACCACACTCACTGCGATCCTCGCCTGAATGGCGAGCAGGCTCTTGAACTGGCCTTCATGATCGCAGAGAAGCTGCAGTCCGTGGGCGCAAGTGGCACCCCGGCGCTGAAAGCGGGATAAAGAGACAGTTCCATGCGTACGCATCGCCTGGGCTGGCCCGCCTGGGCGCGGCCTGCCGACATTACTGACCTGTTGCGGCTNTCGATACCGATTGCGTTTACGCGCATGTCGCAGATGTTGATGGCCGTCACGGACGCCATCGTGCTCGGCCAATACGCGCCGGGGCAGTTGCCCTATATTCTGAACTCCTGGCTGCCGATGGGNGTGTCGNTGGGGCTTGGGCTTGGTGTTTTGCTCGGCGTGCAGGTTCTTACATCAGAGTTGCTTGGAATCGGTCGCGAGAAAGAAAGCGGGCGCATTTTCAGGCGGGGCCTTTGGACCAGCGTCTGGCTTGGCTTCCTGCTGATGGGGCTGGTCTATTTCTCGGCGGATGCGTTGTTCACGTGGCTGTTCGTCGATATCGCGCCCCCAACCGATATCGAGGAGATCGTCGACCCGCATACCGTCGCCGGGTCTGTCGCATCTGTCACGCGCATCCTGTCCTATGGCATGGTCGGGTTCATGATCTCGACGGTTTGCGGGTACTATCTTGAAGCGTTGCGGCGACCGTTGCTCGTGTCCGGCGTCATGTATTTCGGTGTGTTCGTGAATGCGATCATCGACCTGGCATTGGTCGCCGGTTTCTGGGGCTTTGAACCGATGGGGGCAGAAGGCGTTGCGTGGGCAACCACAGGGTCACGCCTGTTCATAACAGTGTTGCTGCTTGTCGCCGTTGTTCTCCTGACGCCGGCTCTGCGAAAGTCCCCCAAGGCTCCGGCGAACGAAGCGCGTCGCCAATTGTCTGTCGGCACGGGCACCGCAATCAGCAATGTTGCCGAATGGGGCGGCTTCAATCTGACCTTCGTTATTGCGACCTGGATCAGTCTCGCTGCCAATTCGGTCTATGGGTACGCCATCCAGATCATGGGGCTTTGCTTCATGTTTTATCTGGGTATTGCGACAGCGACGAGCGTGCGCGTGGCGGAGGCCTATGGACGCCGAAATCTGGATGAGATGCGCGATGCCGGGCGCCTCGGCGTGGCGGCGACGATCTTGATGGGCGTGGGACTGGGAATTATCCTGATCTTGTTCAACGACACACTGGCAGGCTTCCTGGTGAAAGATGATGCGATGATCGGAGGCGTGCATTTGGCAACCGGGATCGCAGCCCTGCTTGTCATGGCGTCGGTAGTGACGGTCTTTGACGGGTTGCAGGCCACGGCGTCCTTTGCCTTGAGGGCGCAGGAGATCGTCTGGTCGCCGAGCCTGATCCACATTGGCTCGTTCTTCCTGGTGATGCTGCCGGCTTGTTACTGGCTTGGCATCGTGGAGGGCCGCGGAGCGCAGGGAATGATGGAAGGCGTGTTCATCGGCGTGTTCACAGCAGGCATCCTTCAAACCATGTTGCTGGAATGGAAAACGGCGCGCCAGCCGAGCCGACGCGCCGTTTGAATTCCTGTTGTTCAGGGCTGGAAGGCCCCGAGGAACCCTAGAGGTCTTTCAGAGCCGAAGCCGGCTTGAAAGCAGCCGATGTCTTTTCCGGGATCTTGATTTCTTCGCCTGTGGCTGGGTTGCGGCCTGTGCGAGCATTCCGGGTTTTCGCCGAGAATGTGCCGAAGCCTGCGATGGCCACTTGCTGACGGTCTTTCACGGCGCCAGCAATTGCGTCGAAAACAGCGTCTACGGCTTTGCCAGCGTCGCTCTGCGACAGACCGGATTCAGCTGCGACAGCCTTTGTAAGTTCGCCCTTGTTCATAGGGGTTCTCCTCTAATGTTAAACGGCGATCCCCCGCCGTTGCAGCGACTTACCCACGATTCGTAAGGCGTGAATATGTCGAAACCCCAATAAAGACGGGCTATGCGCCAAGAATCCAGCCCTCTTCTGCCTGAATTTGCGAAATTTTTCCCTCATCAAGGGAGTTATTTGTGGAAATTCGCCTTCCCAGAACACCTTTTCCATCCAGGTCCGAATAATGGTGGGCAATCTGGCGTACCTGGGCGGCGTCGGGTGTCTCACCTTTTTCAGCCTTAAGGGGAACCAGCGATGGGTAAATTTCGGCGAAAACGATTTTNACGCCCTCCAGCGTTTCCTCAGTCATTTCGCCATCTTCGAACTCGAAAGGCCAGATACGAGACTCNGGCAGTGCCTGACGAAGTGCATGTACGTGCGGAATACCGGTAAGCGACTGGCTGCCGACGCTGCCNGTATAGGCGAGTTGCCAGACNGATTTGGGTTGGCCGAGTTTGGCGTCGCGCAGATGCNTCTCAACGANNCGGTACTCTGGCAAAGGCTGGCCGTCGAAGTCTGGCTTCGTGCCGGACAGCGTGGAAACGACATCCCNCGCCGGCGCNCCCCAGAACGGATAGGGGCCCTTGGAAATGGCGTAGTTCATGCCTGCAGCGATGGCATAGCGCGGATTTGAATTGTCCGGCTTGTCTTTCATTTTCGACGCCAGGTGGGCGTGCATGGCTTGCCAGGGCTTTTGGTCGGACACGTCCAGACCGAGCGCCGACGCTGTGCCTGCAGGGTAACCAAGTGAGAAATCGAAGCCGATCAGGACGCGATCTCCGCGCCCTGTCAGCTTGGCAATGATGCCTTCCAGAAAGGTCCGCGCTTTCAGGCGCGTATCAATGTTGGCAGACTGATACTGGAACTTCAGCCGGGCATCCTTAGCCAGGATTCCGATCCATATGGAGTTTTTCCTCGTCACAGGTTTTGACGCGGCGCTCCAGTCCACCATGATGTAGGCATCAAACAGACGCGACATAACTACCCCAGCTTGACCAGCATCTTGCCGGTATTGGCACCTTCGAACAGACCGAGAAACGCCTCAGGCGCCTTGTCGATCCCTTCCTTTACAGTCTCTTCGAATTTCATCTGGCCGGACGAGATCCACTTCGCCATGTCTTCAAAGAAAGCGGGCTGCATATCTGCGTGGCTCGATACGATGAAGCCTTGAATCTTAAGCTGTTTGCCAACCACTTGGATGATGTTGTGCGGGCCCACGGGCGTGCCGGTATCGTTGTACTGGGCAATCATGCCGCATTCGGCGAAGCGCGCCATTGGCCGTGCGCACTCGATCGCGGCTGTCAGATGATCTCCGCCCACATTATCGAAGTAGACATCGATGCCTTTCGGGGCTGCGTCTTTCAACGCCTTCACGAGGCCCTCATAGCCACCGGCGGCTTTGTAGTCGATCACGTGATCAGCGCCGAGAGATTTCACGAACTCGCATTTTTCCGCACCGCCCGCTGAACCGATGACGGTGCAATTCTTGATCTTGGCGATCTGGACAACAGTTGATCCGACAGCACCGGCTGCACCAGATACGAAGACCGTGTCGCCCTCTTTGAGTTCCGCGATACGAAGGATGCCTGCATAGGCCGTAAGGCCCGGCATGCCGGCTACGCCAAGGAACGCACTTTCCGGAAGGCCGACATCCGGCAGCTTTTGCGCCATCACCATTTCCGGCTTCGCAACCCATGCTGTCCGCCAGCCTGCCATCGAGGAGACCAGATCGCCTTCCTTGTAGTCCGGATGGTTTGAGATGGTGACGCGTCCAACCGCGCCGCCCTGCATGGTCTCGCCAATCTGGAAGGGCGGCACATAGCTTTCGCGATCATACATCCGTCCGCGCATGTAGGGGTCGACGGACATCCACTCATTCTTCACTTGAATTTCACCGGCGCCGGGAGGGGCGACATCAATAGTGGTTTTCTGAAAGTCCGACATTTTTGGCATGCCAACCGGGCGTGCGGCGAGGGACCATTCCGTCGATGTGAGGGCTGTCATGATGTTTCCTTCCTGTGTTTTGTAGAGGCGTAAGTGGACCGGCCCCTCTTGCGTGTGAAGGGGGCGAGGCGAAAGAATCTGTAATTCTCTGTGTCTGCTCCGTCTGAACCGAAGGCTTGCGACTTGGCGGGATGCAGTGTCTTAAGGGACGGGTATGAGGGCCCTTCTGTTATGACCACATTGAAAGTAGGCGTCGCTGGCGCTGGAGTATTCGGNAACTATCACGCGCANAAAGCNGCTGCTTCAGTTCGCACGGAGCTTGTNGGCGTNTTCGATATCGATCTGGAGCGAGCTTCGCGTATTGCCGGTCAGTTTGGGGCCAANGGCTATGACNATTACGAGAAGTTCCTCGANGATTGCGATGCGATCGTGATCGCCGTTCCAGCTGTCTGGCATGAGAAACTAGCGCGCCAGGCGATTGAGGCCCANTGCCATGTACTCGTTGAAAAGCCGNTGGCTTTGACCGGGAAAGCCGCGCGTGATCTCGCTGATGAAGCAGCTGCACGTGGACGCATCCTGCAGGTTGGGCATCAGGAGCGTTTCGTCGCCCGCGCAATGGGCGTGCTGGCAATTGAAGAAACNCCCCTGTTGATCGAGTCGGTGCGGGCGGGGCCGCCAGCGCCNGACAATCGTGCGGGCGACGTTTCGGTAATTTGGGACCTCATGATCCATGATCTGGATCTGGCCGCGATGATGATGGGAAATGAGTTCACTGGCGTAATGGCCAGCGGCAAGCGCGTCCATTCAGAACATATCGATGAAGCGAATGCGCAGTTCACCTATGCCAGCGGCGGTGTTNCGCGTTTGCGTGCGAGTCGCGCCGCCGAGGCTCGTGAGCGTACGATGCATGTNGTCTACCCGTCAGGCGAGATTTCGATCGANTTCTTGACGCGCCAATTGGTGAACACGACGCCATATGATGTTCGCGTCGACATTGCAGCGGATCTGCCAGATCCGCTGGGCGCAGCGGACGAAGGNTTTTACGCAGCCTGCTTGGGCCTCGGNCGNAGCCCGGTTCCGGCGCATGGTACGGTCGGCGCGGTAGCGATGGCAGAAGCGGCCGAACGGGCAGTCCTCGCCAAACTCGGCGAATAGCCAGATTTTCAGCGCTGTTGTTTCGGGTCGTTCTTGGGGGCAGGCGCCAAGCGCATTACCTCCGTCTGAAAGCGTTCGTCATTGCCGCCTGCCAGGAAGGGGAGGGCGTCGGAAATCGCTTTGACGAGTGGATCAAACCAGTCGTGATCTGCTTTTGAAAAATCGGAGAGAACGTAGGGCATGACGCGCGATTTGTCGCCGGGATGCCCGACCCCAATGCGGACGCGTCGGAAATTCTCACCGAAATGGGCGATCATTGACCGGATGCCGTTATTTCCTGAATGACCACCGCCTTGCTTCAGGCGCAGGCGTCCGGGGGCAAGATCGATCTCGTCATGCAGAACCACAATGTCNTCCGCAGACAGCTTGTAGAACTGGGCGACCTTTGAGAGCGCGCGCCCGGTTTCGTTGTAGAAGGTCTGGGGTTTGACGAGCAGNGTTTTTACGCGGTCCGGACCGACAAAGCCCTCTGCGATCTCGCTTNCAAATTTGGAGCGCCAAGGCTGGAACCCGTAGGCGGCATGGATCTCGTCCAAAACGAGAAAACCGGCATTGTGCCGGTTCTTCGCATACTTTTCGCCTGGATTTCCCTGACCGGAAAGAATGAGCACGATGGGGCCTCCCTCTTCCGAATTAGCAGGGTCTGGCTGTGTGCCCAGCCCCAGAAGGCCGGACACACGGGACCAAATCGCCTGGATCAGTCTTCAGACTCTTCGCTGGCTTCTGCGGCTTCACCGTCTGCCTCATCACCTTCTTCGTCGGTGGTTGCTGCGGCTGCTGTGCGGCCAGCAATGGTCGCGATGGTNAAGTCACGGTCGGTGATGGTCGGTTCCGCATCGCCCGGCAGGTTGATGTCGGAGATCTTGACGTTGTCGCCGATTTCGAGCGTGGAAACGTCAGCTTCAAGCGACTCCGGGATGTTGCCGGCAGGTACGAGCAGTTCGACGGTGTGGCGCACAACGTTGAGTGTGCCACCTTTTTTGAGGCCTGGAGAGACTTCCTCGCCCACGAAGTGAACCTGGACTTCCACCTTGATCTTCTGGTCGCGGCTGACGCGGAACAGGTCAACNTGCATCGGCTGGTCGGAAACCGGGTGCATCTGGATGGCTTGCGGGATAACGAGTTGCTTTTCGCCTTTGTGGACGAGCGTTGCGGTCGAGGACAGGAAATGGCCCGTCTCGATGGCTTTCAGCACTTCGTTGCGCTTCAGGGAGATCGCAACCGGATCTTCGCCGCCGCCATAGAGAACGCCTGGGACGAGGCCTTCGCGGCGCGCTGCGCGGGAACCGCCTGTGCCGGTGCGCTCGCGCAATTCGACGTTAAAGGTGATGTTTGATTTGGACATGGGTTTTCCTTTCGCCCTCGACTCCGCCTCTCATTTTCCGTTGATGAGGTAAGAAGCTGACACGCACGGCCTTGCGCCGCCGTTTCTGAAGGCGCGCGGATAGCCCATAAGGCCAGTAATGGCAAGGCTTCAGCGGCATGTGCGGCAAGGAGGCAGGTTTCAACGTTGCCTTTAGCGCGGTTTCCGAAAATCCCTTTATCAATTCACAGCATTCGTGCAGCTTGTTTGTAACAAGGGCTGCGCAGACGGCCAGGGAGGAAAATCCATGTCTCAATTGCCGACAGAGGTCGACAAGAAAAGGTATTGGCGTGCTGTGGTCCGCCTGACCCTCAGCCTGCTCGTGATCTGGTTCGCCGTCTCGTACGGGGCTGGCATCCTGTTTCGCGATCTGCTCGACAATTTCTCGATTGGCGGCGCGCCGCTCGGCTTTTGGTTCGCGCAAAATGGGGCAATCTATGTCTTCGTCGTGCTCATCTTCTATTATTGCCGCGCAATGAACCGCCTCGAAAAGAAGTACGGCGTGGGGGCATAAACGGTGGGGCTGGATTTCTGGACGTACTTCTGGGTGGTCGGCACTTTCGGCACCTATATCGCCATCGCCTTGTGGGCACGGGCGGGATCAACGAATGATTTCTATGTCGCCGGCCATGATGTGCATCCGACCGTGAATGGAATGGCAACGGCGGCAGACTGGATGTCCGCCGCGTCCTTCTTGTCGATGGCGGGACTGATCGCATTCCTGGGGTATGGCGGCTCAGTCTACCTGATGGGGTGGACCGGCGGGTTCGTCCTGCTCGCCCTGTTGCTTGCGCCATTCCTGAGGGAGTTCGGCAAGTTCACCGTGCCGGATTTCGTAGGTGACCGCTATTACTCGACCGCGGCGCGTCTGATCGCTGTGATCTGCGCGCTTTTCGTGTCGTTTACCTATATCGCCGGTCAGATGAAGGGGGTGGGGGTGGCGTTCTCCGGCTTCCTCGGCGTTGAGTTCAACACTGGCATCATGGTGGGGATGGCGATCGTGTTCGTCTATGCCGTGCTCGGNGGNATGAAGGGCATCACCTACACACANGTGGCGCAATANTGTGTGATGATCTTCGCCTATACCGTTCCGGCGATCTTCATCTCTCTCATCATCACCGGAAATCCCGTGCCGCAATTGGGGTTCATTTCGAACGTGCGTGGGGAAGATGTGGCCATGCTGGAGAAGTTGAACACGGTGGTTCAGGACCTTGGGTTTCAGGAATACACGCAAACCAACAAAACGATGATCGACATGTTCGCCATCACAGGCGCGCTGATGTTCGGAACGGCNGGGCTNCCGCATGTCATCATACGCTTCTTCACCGTTTCCAGTCCTCGCGCTGCGCGCGTGTCTGCGGGGTGGGCACTGGTCTTCATTGCCCTGCTTTATACAACGGCGCCAGCGGTGGCTTCTTTCGCGCGACTGAACTTCATCGATACCGTCAACGAGTCGACCTATGTCGCGGACGATGCAGATTATGTCGCCGAAGCTGCGGAGATCGTTGCGGAAGGCGGAAAACCAATTCCCGAATGGTTCAAGGATTGGGAAAGAACCGGTTTGCTCGGTGTTGAGGACAAGAATGGCGACGGCGTCATCCAGTATCGAGCGGGTGACGAGAACGAAGTGACGAAACTGGATCGCGACATCTTCGTGATGGCCAATCCGTCCATCGCCAATCTTCCGGACTGGGTGATTGGCCTGGTTGTGGCGGGTGGTTTGGCGGCAGCGCTGTCTACNGCGGCAGGTCTGTTNATGGTGATTTCGTCATCCATCTCGCATGATCTGTGTCGGCGGACCTTCTTCACCAGCATGTCCGACAAGGATGAGTTGCGGGTCGCCAGGGCATCGGCGGCGGGTGCAGTCATCCTGGCCGGAATCATGGGGATGAACACTGCCAAGCTCGGCTTTGTTGNGCAGGTTGTGGCTTTCGCCTTCGGGCTGGCGGCTGCATCGCTGTTTCCCGTTATCGTGCTGGGAATCTTCTGGAAGCGCATGAACCGGGAAGGGGCAATCGCCTCCATGCTCACCGGGCTCGTCTCCACGTTCAGCTATATCTATTATTTCAAGTTCGTGGACACGGATCCTGTAAATTGGTGGTTCGGCGTGTCGCCTGAAGGGATCGGCTTCCTGTTCATGTTTGTTTCGCTGANCGTGGGCGTCGTCGTCGCTCTGTTTACACCAGCGCCTCCACAGGAGGTTCANGATCTGGTCGAGGACATCCGCGTGCCGGGGACTCGCAGGCCACATGGCGCGGGAGACGCGGCCCAGATGCCGAGCTGACCAAGCTGAAATTTTGGAAAGTCCCCGGGTTTTCCCGAATCTGGATGTTGACGTTGATGCGAGGGGGCGCATCATCGCGGCAATAAGCGTATGCAGGAAACAACAGACCACGAGGCGTTCATGACCGAAACAGCGAAAACCTATCCGGTACCTGCAGAGTTTGCAGCCAAGGCAAACCTGACTCCGGNCAAGTATCGCGAGATGTATGAGGCATCGATCGCGGNCCCGGAAGCATTCTGGGNCGAGCATGGCAAGCGGCTCGACTGGATCAAACCCTATACGGTCGTGAAGGATGTCTCGTGGGAGACGGGCGATTTGCACGTGAAGTGGTATTCGGATGGCGTTCTGAATGTGTCTGCCAATTGCCTGGACCGGCACCTTGAAACTCGCGGGGATAAGGTTGCGCTCATCTGGGAGGGGGATGAGCCCGGCATGACGCACAAGATGACCTACCGCCAGCTTCACACGGCGGTGTGCAAGTTCGCCAATGTGCTCAAGAAGCTGGGCGTGCAGAAGGGCGACCGGGTCACGATCTACATGCCCATGATCCTGGAGGCGACATACGCCATGCTCGCTTGCGCGCGCATCGGGGCGGTCCACTCCGTTGTCTTTGGTGGCTTTAGCCCGGAAGCCTTGGCCGGGCGGATCACGGATTGTGAATCAAAGTTCCTGATCACCGCAGATGAGGGCGTGCGCGGCGGCCGGAAAGTGCCGCTGAAGGTCAACGCGGACAAGGCTGCAGAGATTGCAGGCGGCATGGTCGAGAAGATGTTGGTGGTCAAGCGCACGGGCGCAAANGTCGGCNTGAAAGAAGGCCGCGATCATTGGCTGCACGAGGCCGCGGAAGGCATTTCTTCGGATTGCCCGCCAGAGCCAATGAACGCCGAAGACCCGCTATTCATTCTTTACACGTCGGGGTCCACTGGAAAGCCCAAGGGCGTGTTGCACACGACCGGTGGGTATCTGGTCTGGGCNTCGATGACGCACGAATATGTCTTTGACCTGAAAGAGGACGACGTATTCTGGTGCTCGGCCGATGTCGGTTGGGTGACGGGTCATACCTATATCGTGTACGGACCGCTTGCGAATGGTGCGACCAGCCTCGTCTTCGAAGGCGTGCCGACCTATCCCGACGCGTCACGTTTCTGGCAGGTGTGTGACGAACAGAACGTTACGATCTTTTACACCGCGCCGACTGCTATCCGCGCGCTGATGCGAGAAGGCGAGGAGCCGGTCAACAAGACGTCACGCAAATCCATCCGATTGTTGGGGACCGTCGGCGAGCCGATCAACCCCGAAGCCTGGGAATGGTACTTTCATGTTGTCGGTGAGCAGCGATGCCCCATCGTGGATACGTGGTGGCAGACCGAGACCGGCGGTACGATGATTGTCCCCTTGCCGGGCACAACGGATATGAAGCCGGGAGCCGGCAGCCACCCATTCTTCGGTATCAAGCCTGTTTTGGTCGATGCGGACGGAACCGAGCTGCAGGGGGCGGCTGATGGAAATCTGCTGATCACGGACAGTTGGCCAGGGCAAATGCGCACTGTTTATGGGGATCATCAGCGCTTCATCGATACATACTTTACCGCTTATCCCGGAACCTATTTCACGGGCGATGGCTGTCGNCGGGATGAGGATGGATTNTACTGGATCACCGGACGCGTGGATGATGTGATCAATGTGTCAGGTCACCGGATGGGGACTGCTGAAGTCGAAAGCGCGCTCGTCAGTCATGATGCGGTCGCNGAAGCTGCTGTTGTAGGCTACCCCCATGATGTGAAGGGGCAGGGCATTTATGCCTATGTCACCCTGCGCCAGGGAGTTGATGTCGACGACGCGCTGGTAAAAAACCTGATTCAGCATGTGCGCCAGGAGATTGGCCCGATTGCGAGCCCGGATTTGATTCAGATTGCTCCGGGTCTGCCGAAGACGCGCTCCGGCAAGATCATGCGACGTATCCTGCGCAAGATTGCCGAGAATGAGTATTCGAACCTTGGGGATACATCTACGCTGGCTGAACCCGAAGTGGTCGATGACCTGATCGAGAACCGTCAAAATCGCTAGGGGCTAGATTGCGGGAAGGTCGACCACGAAACGCGCGCCGCCCTCGGCGCGGTTTTCGGCCCAGACTTTCCCGCGATGCGTCGTNACGATCTGCTGCACAATGGAGAGNCCCAGTCCGGAATTGTTGCCGAACGCGGTTCCGGCGGGGCGGTCCGTATAGAAGCGACTGAAAATCTTTTCGAGCTTGTCTTCCGGAATGCCNGGGCCGCTGTCCTCAACCATGATGCGGGCGATGGTTTGTGGNCCATCATTGCTCTGGTCGACGATGACGAACACTTCGCCGCCTTCTGGAGAGAATGANCGCGCATTGTCGATCAGGTTTCGGACGACCTGGCCCAGTGGGCCATCNCGACCGCGCACGAGAAGCCGCGCACCCATCGTATCGTCGCGGAATTCGACATGGACCGACCGATCATCCCGGCNGAGCCCCTCATANGTCTGCACGACGTNGTGNACGAAACCGGCAATATCCATTTGCTCGGTCGGTACGCGCGTCATTTCAGCTTCGAGGCGGGACGCGTTTGAAATGTCTGTAATCAGACGGTCAAGGCGCTTCACGTCTTGTGCAATCACTTGGCGGAGCCGTTCCAGAGCGACAGGATCGTCCTGAACCCGTTCGGCTGTTTCAACAGCGGACCGNATNGAAGTGAGAGGATTCTTCAGTTCGTGCGCCACGTCCGCTGCGAATTGTTCGTTGGCCTGAATGCGTTCCAGNAGCGCTTCGGTCATGNTTTGCATGGACTCGGCGAGATTGCCGATTTCGTCTTTGCGACTATTGAGCGCCGGGATATCGATACTGTCAGATGTTCCGGCCTTGATNCGGTCAGCCGCCACTGAAAGCCGGCGCAAGGGGCGCGCGATTCCGAGCGTCAAAAGAACGGATGTGATAAACGCGACGAGTACGGCTACGCCAATGAACGGGATAAGGGCGGCGCGTTCAGACCGTATGATTTCGTCGATATCATTTGATTCCAGCGTCAGTACTCCGACAACGGCGGACACTCGCTGGATCGGCATTGAGACCGAGATGATGCGCTGACCACGATCCGAAAAACGCTGGCTGGCGGCTTCTTGTCCGCGGACGGCAATCTCGAATTCCTCTTCAAAACTCTGCGCAACCAACGCTTCGGAGCTGCGCCGTGGCATGATCGGGCCGAGCGTGTCACTTGCCCATTCCGAGAGGCTCGCGCCGAGCCGGGCAAAATCGCTTGGTTCCTGCAACGGGGGCAGGGCGTCGATATCTACGCGTTCAGAGAGATAGAAGCTGTCGCCAACCAATTCGCCGTCCGGCGTATAGATGCGGGCGCGAACTCGTTCAGGCAGGTTCAGCCGGACAATAGTCTGCCGGGCAGCTTCGACGTCCAACAGGGGCGCAGGTGTTGTGGCATCGTCGCCCAGAAGACTCGTGAAGATTTGCGCCTGCGCGACAAGATCCTGCTTCTTGGAGACGACAAAACCGGCGCGCATTTCATTCAGAACCATCGCGCCGATGATGAGGATGGCAAGGCCGGCCAGGTTGGACGCGAAGATCAGCCGGGCGATGCGCGAACCGAATACTTTCGATCCATGCCGCGCGATCGCTTTACGACTGACTTTACCGTTCGCCATCCTGGCCTGCCTGACTGCGTGCCTTCGATCAGGCGTCCGCAGCGACTTTCATGCTGACGATCTGGTCGGGATTGCGCGGTGGCTCGCCCTTGGCCAGTTGATCAACGACATCCATGCCTTCGGTTACCTGACCCCAGACAGTATATTGGCGGTCGAGGAACCGGGCGTCGTCAAAGCAGATAAAGAACTGGCTGTTGGCCGAATGGGGCGCAGATGTGCGCGCCATGGAGCATGTTCCCCGGACGTGTGGCTCTGCGTTGAATTCGGCTTTCAGGTCCGGTTTGGACGATCCGCCCATGCCCGTGCCTTGTGGGCAACCGACCTGTGCCATGAAGCCGTCAATAACGCGGTGGAAGATGATGCCGTCATAGAAACCTTCGCGCGCCAGTTCCTTGATGCGCTCGACGTGACCGGGGGCCAGGTCTGGGCGAAGCTCAATCTTCACCGATCCTTTTGAGGTTTCGAGAAGCAGGGTGTTTTCCGGGTCTGCCATGAAGTTATCCTATTGCTTGTGCTAATCTGAAGTCTGGCTATTGAATGATGGAGGGAACGGCAAGTGGTCGACGCATTTTAGAAGTGTCGCCAAGCCTCGGGAGTGTAGACATGTTTGCGCCCATCACATCTTTGATCCTTGTTTCAATCCTGGTCGCGCTGGGAGTGTTGCATCTTCTGTGGGCGCTGGGCAGCAGTTTTCCCTGCGCAAATGAACAGGCGCTGGCGCGCGCTGTTGTTGGGCGTAGAGGCATCACGAAAATGCCGTCTTCGCTGTCTTGTGCGGGCGTTGCGTTTTGTTTGTTTGCGGCGGCAGCGCTGGCGGGTCTGCTCGGCGGACATGTGTTCGCTACGGAATTGCTGTTCTTGCACAAGGCGGCGCTGGCGCTGGCGGGACTGGCGGCTGCGCTCGTGTTTCTGGGGCGAGGAATTATTGGCGTGTTGCCAGCTTTTGAACGGTCAGCGCCAGAATTGCCATTCCTGAGCCTGAACCGCCGCGTATATTCGCCTCTGAGTTTCCTGATCGGATTGGGCTTTCTATTGCTGGTCATCAGCTTGCCGAACTGGAGTTGGCGGTTCGGGGGCGGCTGAAACGGTCTCCAAGTTGATTGATGTAATCTATCGCAGACAATCCGTTGTCATCCGGGGAGGCCATCATTTGCGCAAATGCAAAATGGTTCAGGTCGGCGACGATTTGAGTGTGCGCAATTGCAAGGCGCCGGTGCAGTGTGCCCCCGATCCACTGGCCGAGATCTTTCACGCTGTCTGACTGGTTTGGGCGGGTTGGCCGCGCATCGACATGGATGATGTGCCTGGCGTTACGCGGTGTCGGTGGCGGATTGAGCCGCGATTTGGGAACAGGGTCCACACAGACAAGCAGGTCAACAAATTCGGGGTTGAGAGACCTCAGCACCCGTAACGCCGTGTCGCCGCCCCAGCTATGGCCGATCAATACCAGTCGGCGTCCAGCGGCGACCGCCTGACGTGCGCACTTCAGGCATCGGTGGGGGGCGTAGTGCGGGAAATAATGCGCCTTGCGATGTGCATCNTGCGCAAACANACGTTGCCGGGTTTCAGCAAAGGTCGCGACGAGGCGCGTGCGGGTATCGCCCGCCCCGCCAATATAAATTTCGGTAACGCCGAGTCTATTCAGTNTAGCGGTAGCCGACGCCATAGAGGGTCTCGATCGCATCGAATTCATCGGTCACTTCGCGGAACTTCTTGCGAAGGCGCTTGATGTGGCTGTCGATGGTACGGTCGTCGACNTAGATCTGGTCGTCATAGGCGGCGTCCATCAGTTGGTCGCGGCTTTTCACGTATCCAGGGCGCTGGGCCAAGGCTTGCAGGATCAAGAATTCGGTGACCGTCAGGCGGACAGGATGGCCATCCCATGTGCAGGCATGACGGTTTGGGTCGAGTGTCAGTTTCCCGCGGACGATCGGCTTTTGNTCGCCTTCTTCCGTGCCTGCAACGCCACCGCGCGCGCGGCGCAGCACCGCTTTCACGCGTTCGGCCAGCAGACGATTGGAGCAGGGCTTGCGCACAAAATCGTCAGCGCCGATGTTGAAGCCGATGACCTCGTCGATTTCCTCATCCTTGGAGGTCAGGAANATGACGGGCAATTCCGATGTCTGGCGCAGGCGGCGCAGCAGTTCCATGCCGTCCATACGTGGCATCTTCACATCCAGAATGGCNATATCTGGCGGTGTTTCGGTCAATGCGGGCAGGGCGGCTTCACCATCATGATAGGTGCGGACATTGTAGCCTTCGGCCTCGAAAAAGATCTTCAGAGACGCAACGATGTTTTCGTCGTCATCCACCAGTGCCAAAGTCGTCATCGGTCTATCCTTCTCAGCCACAGCATATCCGCGCGCGGGATCTGGCCGTCTCACATTACGGTGTTCAAACATGGTTCGCGTCACGGCAAAAGCCCTCCTTCATCGCAATTGCAATGAAATCAAGGGATCAAGGCATCCGCGAGCTCACATTACGGCAATTTAAGGGANATTGGTCGCNGGTTCTGGCGCGGNGAATACGTGCTCTTCGCCCCATTCTTTCAGAGCATTCAGGATAGGTCGCAATGTTTCGCCTTTTGTCGTCAGGCTGTATTCGACCTTNGGNGGNACCACNGGATAGACNTCNCGGTGGACGAGACCGGCATCTTCCAGCTCGCGCAGTTGCTTGGTCAGCATGCGCTGGGTGACGTTGCCGACATCGCGCTGCAATTCATTGAAGCGCTTCACGCCGTCCAGCAAATGGAAGAGCGTGACGCCCTTCCACTTTCCGCCGATCACTTCCAGGGCCGCCTCGACCGGGCAGCCAGCGGAACAGTCATATTTTTCGAAGCGGGTCATGTCTTACAGTATACTTTCTGTGCGTATAGGCCAAAATTGTGCGTACTTGCGCATTCAGTTTGTATGAATAAATCGGAGGGCGTCAACTGATTGAACCCATCTGGCGTGCCATACGCCACCATAGAACCCGCCGCGTGGAAGGATCACTCATGCCTCTGAATTCACTTCCCTCAATACCAAATGCAGTCTCCNGAATGGGATGCGCTGTGTTGGTCGTCTCGCTGATGGGGGCATGTGCCACCGCCCAGCAGGTTCAGGGTACACCGTCGCACTCCGAAATCGTTTTGACCTCTGACGTGGAATGGGGCCCTCTCAATCCCGCCCGTGGTGATGCGAGCCCGAGAGCCGGAACGCTCTGGGGAGATCGCGCGGCAGAGGGGGCTTCCGGGTTCCTTGTTCAGTTCAAGCAAGGCTTCTCCTCCCCACCACATATTCACAACGTGACTTACCGCGGTATCGTGATTGAGGGACGAATTCACAATGATGATCCGGGAGCGGCGGATATGTGGCTGCCCGCCGGGTCTTTCTGGACGCAGCCAGCAGGAGAGGCGCACATCACGTCGGCCCAGGGCGCGTTCAACATGGCCTATATTGAAATCGATGAAGGCCCTTATCTGGTCGAACCAACCGAAAACGCATTCGACAATGGCGAGCGCCCTGTAAATCTGGACCGGTCAAACCTGGTCTGGCTGGACGCATCTGATCTCTCCTGGGTCGAGCAGGGTGGCGGCGCTGATGTTGCTTTCCTTTGGGGAGGTGAAACAGATACCAGCGCCCGCGGCACTTTAGTGAAGATACGTGCTGGACAGTCTGTTCGTCTGTCCACTGACCAGGCAGGCATCAAGGTCGTCTCGATTTCTGGAAAATCCGAAGTTCAGATTGGCGATGCGCATGCAAAGCATGAGCTGGTGCCCGGCAGTTTTGTGTCAGGCGCGCCGGACGCTGCGAATGTGTTCGTGTGCAACGCCGAGGCGGACTGTTTATTTTATGTTCGCAGCGAAGGACATTTCAAGATCACCTCTGCTCGGAACTGACCCTTCCCTCCCGAAACTTTCTCCAAATTTTCTCCTTGAAAGGACTATCTCATGGAACATGATATCACCTGCTATGCAAAAAAACGACATACAACGAAGGCGTACGATCCGAACCGTCGCATTCCGGACGAAACGGTCGAGAAGCTGAAAGAATTGCTGCGCTTCAGCCCGTCCAGCACGAACATTCAGCCTTGGCATTTCGTCATCGCCTCCACGCAGGAGGGCAAGGCGCGCGTTGCCAAGGCGACGGAGAAGTATCCTTTCAATCGCCCGTCCATCCTCAACGCCTCGCATGTTGTGGTGTTTGCCAGCCGTCTGGCCGTAGATGAAGACTATCTGCAGCACGTGCTGGAGCAGGAAGACAAAGACGGCCGCTTCGATGCGGACAAGGAAACCCATAAGCCGGCCATGCATGGCGGGCGCTCCCTGTTCGTGAATCTGCACAAGCAGGACTTCAAGGATGTCCAGCACTGGATGGACAAGCAGGTCTATCTCAACCTAGGACAATTCCTGTTGGGCGCTGCAGCGCTGGGTGTGGACGCAACGCCGATGGAGGGGATTGAGATACCGGTTCTGGATGCCGAGTTCGGCCTGCGCGAGAAAGGCTATTCCGCCNTGTTCGTCGTGCCGCTCGGCTATCATGACCCGGAGCAGGACTATAACGCCTCCCTTCCGAAATCTCGTCTTCCGTATTCGGATATCCTGACGGAAGTTTAGTCCAGTAGCCGTCCCGGTCACTTGTCTGCCCCGGGGCGGACCCTGAACCTTCCGGGTCAGTGCGCTTCGGCCCAGTTGCTGGCGGCGCGTGCATCCACGACGAGCGGCACTGACAATTCAAGCGCCGGACCGGCGGCGCCCTGCATCGTGGCTTTCACGGTGTCGATCAGCGCGTCGGCTTCTTTTTCCGGGCATTCGAAGACGAGCTCATCGTGTACCTGCAACAGCATGCGCGCCGACAAGCNTGCCTTGGCCAGCGCCTCCGGCATCCGGATCATGGCGCGTTTGATAATGTCGGCGGCCGAGCCCTGAATCGGTGCGTTGATGGCCTGACGTTCAGCGAAGGAGCGTTGAGGGCCTTTTGACTTGATGCCGGACAGATTGATTTTACGTCCGTAGGCGGTCGTCACAAAACCATTCTCTTTGGCGAATGCCTTGGTTTCGTCCATATAGGCGCGGATGCCGGGGAAGCGTTTGAAGTACGTCTTGATGTATTCGCTGGCTTCGCCCTGTGGAATGCCCAGTTGGCGCGCCAGGCCGAAGCCGGAAATGCCATAGATGATCCCGAAATTGATCGCCTTGGCCTGACGGCGGACCATCGGATCCATGCCTTCAATTGGCACACCAAACATTTCACTGGCCGTCATGGCGTGAATGTCGAGACCATCGCGGAAGGCATTCTTAAGCGCATCGATGTCGGCTATGTGCGCCAGGATACGTAGTTCGATCTGGCTATAGTCGGCGCTGACCAGGACATTTCCCTCATCGGCAATGAAAGCTTCGCGGATCTTGCGGCCTTCTTCGGTGCGGACGGGGATGTTCTGCAGGTTCGGATCCGTAGATGAGAGGCGGCCTGTTTGTGCAACGGCCATGGAAAAACTGGTGTGGACGCGGCCTGTCTTTGGGTTGATCGCCGCTTGCAATGCTTCTGTGTATGTCGATCGCAACTTCGATAATCCGCGCCAATCGACGATGGTGCGGGGCAGGGCGTGACCCTCTGCGGCGAGCCCTTCCAGCACATCGGCGTCGGTTTGCCACGCGCCAGTCTTGGTTTTCTTGCCGCCTTCAAGCGCCATCTCGTCGAACAGGATTTCGCCCAATTGTTTCGGGCTGCCGATATTGAATTCGCGGCCGGCCTGCTCATAGGCATCTGCTTCGAGCGCGGCCATGCGTTGAGAAAAGTCGGAAGACAGGCGAGACAGGTGATCGCGGTCTACCTTGATCCCTTCCTGTTCCATTTTTGCCAGCACCGGTACGAGCGGTCGTTCCAGAGTCTCGTAGACTGTCGTCACTTTCTCGGTCCGTAGCTGCGGCTTGAAGACCTGCCATAGGCGCAATGTGATGTCGGCATCTTCGGCGGCATATTCGGTCGCCTTGTCCAGCGCGATCTGGTCGAACGTTTTCTGGGACTTGCCCGTGCCGGCAATCTCCTTGAACGGAATGGTCTTGTGCTCAAGATAGCGCTCAGACAGAGTATCCATTCCATGATTGTGCTTGCCCGCATTCAGCACGTACGACAGCAACATCGTGTCATCGATCGGTGCGACATTGATCTTGTGCGTGGCGAAAATGGACAAGTCGTATTTGATGTTCTGCCCGATCTTCAGAACACTCGGGTCTTCCAGCATTGGCTTCAAAGCGCGAAGCGCGTCCGCCATCCTGATCTGGCGCGGTGGGTCNGCGCCGAACATGTCACCATCGCCTGCANTGTCAGGGTCGACATGGGCCAGCGGAATGTAGCACGCTTCGTTCGGGGATAGCGCGAGCGATACTCCAACGAGGTTTGCGGCAATGGAGTCGAGACTATCGGTTTCCGTGTCGACGGCGACAAAGCCCTGTTTTGTGGCGCGCGCGACCCATTCTTCCAGTTCAGCAAAATCCCGTATGCAGATGTATTTGCTCCGTTCAATCGGATCTGCCGCAGGCTGAGCGGTTTCAATGGCGCCTTCCAGTTCCATCATTTCGCGCACGCGGCGGGTGATGGTGCGAAATTCCATCTCTTCCAGGAAGCTGATCAAGGTGTCCGGGTCCGGGTCCTGCACAGCCAGGTCTTCCAGCGGCACGTCCAGCGGGACATCATCCTTCAGGGTGACAAGCTGTTTCGAAATGCGGATCAGGTCCGCATTGTCGATCAGGGTCTGGCGGCGCTTCGGTTGCTTGATCTCCTCGGCCCGCTCCAGCAGGGTTTCGAGATCGCCATAAGTGTCCAGCAATTGCGCCGCNGTCTTCACACCAATTCCGGGCGCGCCGGGCACATTGTCGACGCTGTCGCCGGCCAGCGACTGAATGTCGACAACCTTTTCCGGNCCCACNCCGAACTTNTCNAACACGGCATCNCGGCCGAGNGTCTTGTTCTTCATNGTGTCCAGCATGANGACCTGGTCAGATACCAATTGCATCAGATCCTTGTCGGACGAGACGATGGTCACGCGGGCGCCCTTGGCCTCGGCCTGTCTGGCATAAGTGGCGATCAGATCGTCGGCCTCGAATCCTTCTTTCTCAATGGCGTGGGCAGCGAATGCTTCGGCGGCGCGGCGGACCAGGGGGAATTGTGGACGCAATTCTTCCGGTGGCTCTGACCGGTTTGCCTTGTACTGGTCGTACAGATCATTGCGGAAGGTGATNGAGGACTTGTCGAATATGCAGGCGAAATGCGTTGGCCGNTCGTCGCCTTTCAAGTCTTCCAGCAGTTTGAACANCATGTTGCAGAACCCGCTGACCGCCCCGATGGGAAGATCGTCACTCGCCCGCGTCAGCGGTGGCAGAGCGTGAAAGGCGCGAAAGATGTAGGCGCTGGCGTCTACCAGATAGAGGTGACTGTCCTTGTCGACGGGGGCAGTGGCCATGAGTCGGGATTCCTTGTTCTGGCGAATTGTTTAGCCCGCCTTCAGGACGGCGTCACCCATTGAGCGCGCAGGATTGCAGGCGCATGGGCGTGGAATTGCCCAATGGGGCTACGCAGCGTAAACTCTCTCCATAATCCTGGGAGGGAAACATGAACGAGACACCGAAAACGCAATCAGTCGGTACGCCCTGGCACCTTTGGTTGGTGGGAGTGCTGGCCACCATATGGAATGGTTTTGGCGCGTTTGATTTCACCGCAACGGTGACACGCTGGGCGCCTTATATGTCGAACTATACCGAAGAACAGCAAGCTTTTTTCTATTCCTTCCCAGCTTGGCAATACGTCATCTGGGCGCTTGGAGTCTGGGGCGCTCTGATTGGGTCGATACTTCTGCTGATGCGCAGCCGGTACGCGGTTTGGGCATTTGCTGTCTCGCTGGCCGGGGCCACGATATCAATGATCTACAGCCTGTCTTTGAAAGACGTACCCGAAGGCGCGTCAAACCCNGCATTTGCAGCCATAATCATCCTGATAGCCGCCTTGCTATTGTTCTATGCGTGGCGGATGACGCGGCGGGGCGTCTTGCGCTAGCGCGGTTTTGGCCTAGCCTCCATTTCAAAGCATGGGAGGAATGAATGGCCGAATTGAACAAAAGCTGGATTCTGCGACAGCGTCCGGTGGGCGATCTCAAGGAAGGTGATCTCGAATTGGTNGAGGCACCGCTCGAGCCCCTGAAAGACGGGGAGGTGCGCACGCGGTTGATTTACCTGTCGCTGGACCCCACCAACCGCATCTGGATGAGTGATGTTGATGGCTATCTGCCACCTGTGGGTATTGGCGATGCCATGCGAGGCGGTGGCCTTGCGGAAGTGGTGGAAAGCAAGTTTGACGGGCTTAAGCCCGGAGACATTGTGAACACGGGACTTGCCACCTGGTCGCTATATTCGAACTTGCCGGGCGAGGCCCTGAATGCGCTGCCGCGCCTGCCGGGCGTGCCGCTGACGGCTTATATGGGGCCGCTCGGCGCAACGGGCATGACGGCCTATTTTGGCCTNATGGANATTGCCAAACCGAAGGCAGGTGAAACGGTTGTGGTGTCCGCCGCTGCGGGTGCNGTCGGCTCGATGGTCGGTCAGATTGCCAANATCCAGGGCTGCCGGGTCGTGGGGATTGCGGGCAGCGATGAGAAGTGTAGATGGCTGACCGAGACCGCCGGCTTTGATGCAGCGATCAACTATAAATCCGAAAATGTCGGCGCAGCGCTGGACGAGCATTGCCCGGATGGCATCGATATCAATTTCGAGAATGTAGGCGGCAAGATCATGGATCAGGTGATTGCCCGCCTGAACGATTTCTCGCGTATGCCTCTGTGCGGCCTGATCAGCACGTACAACGCGACCGAACCGGTGCCCGGACCGTACAGCTTTTCGAATTTGCTTATGCGGCGCACCTTGTTGAAGGGCTTCATCGTGATCGACTATTTCCCACGCTTCCCCGAGGGCATTCAGCAGATGGCTCAATGGCTGATGGAGGGAAAGATCAAGTTCGAAACGGATATCGTCCACGGGCTGGAGAATGCTCCCGGCAGTCTGTCGCGCCTGTTTGAAGGCAAGAATTTGGGCAAGCTGATAGTGCAGGTCAGCGAGCCACCTGAAGTCTAACCGACCAAGGAGTTCAGGTCGCGTTCAGCTGTGCTGGCTATGTCTGGTGTCGGACAAGCTGGGATCGCGGGACGCGAACTTGTCGGCTCAAAAAGAAGCCCGGTGCTGGCAGGCATCGGGCTTCGCTACAATACGAGCGGTGCAATCCAGTACCCGACAGCGGCGATGATCACGATGCCCGCGAGATTGATGTAAAATCCCTTGCGGATCATTTGCTGTATCGTGACATGCCCAGACCCATAGATGATCGCATTCGGAGCCGTGGCAACGGGCAGCATGAAGGCGCATGAGGCGGCGACTGCGGCTGGCGCGAGCAAGCTTTCNGGCGCGGTCCCAAGCGCGACTGCAAGAGATCCGAGCACGGGCGCGAGCGTCGTCATCGTTGCCACGTTCGACGTCACCTCTGTCAGGAAGATTACNAGGGCAACGACGATCACGATGAAAACGAGCGGCGGCAGNACGTCCAATATNCGCAAATTTTCGCCAATCCACTCCGAGAGACCAGTTCGTGAAATCGCCTTGCCCATTGCGATGCCGCCACCAAACAACAGCAATACGCCCCAGGGAATTTGCTCCGCTTCCTTCCAGTCGAGCAGGCCGCGATCTTCCTCGCCGCCTGCCGGGACCAGGAACATGAGCACACCGCCAAAGATTGCGATCATCATGTCGACTTCCGCGCCGCCAAAATTCGCCAGCAGGTCGATGNCCGCAGATTCGAGGAAGATCTGTATCGGAAGCCTCAGNAACCAGAGNGTCGCCGTTATGCCGAACACAATCGCGACGCGCATTTCCTGCTTCGTCATGCCGCCGAGTTCGCTGAGCTGTGTCCTTACGTGCGACTGGACGGCATCTGCGTTGTCTGAACGTGCCGGCATGCCGCGTGTCACGTTCCACCAGGCGACTGGCAGCAACAGCGCCATGGCGGGTAGTCCGAAGGCCATCCATTGCGCGAACCCGATATGCGCGCCCGCCTCGGTCTGTAGCCAACTGATCGCGATCAGGTTTGTCGGCGTGCCAATTGGTGTCGCCACACCGCCAATGGAAGCAGCGTAGCAAATCCCCAGCATCAGGGCTGTCGTGAAATGTCGCGATATGTTGCCCAGCACCGCGCTGGCTGAAATGGCAATGGGCACCATCATGAGCGTTGATGCCGTGTTCGATATCCACATCGACAATACGGCAGTGGCCAACATGAAGCCGAACACAATCGCCCCCGGAGACGCGCCGACCCGCGCGATCACATTCAGGGCAATCCGCTTGTGGAGCCCCCATCGCTCAATACCCAGAGCGACGATGAAGCCGCCGAGTAGCAGGATAACGATATGGTTCGCGTAGTCGCTGCCTGTCTGGGCTGGAGACCCTGCACCGACCAAAGGCAATACGACGAGTGGAAGCAGGGATGTTGCGGGGATCGGAATAGCCTCGGTTGCCCACCAGACGGCCATCCACACCATGAGGGCGCCTGTGCCCCACGCCGCATCGCTCAAGCCCTCCGGTGCACCGGCCAGCCACATCAGACCGGCGAGGGCTGGACCGAGTAGCAACCCAATTTTCCGTGCCCCCAATTGCACCCTAGTCTCCCTGCATCGCAGTAAACCCGGCGTCGAGGTCGGCAATCAGATCGTCCGGTGATTCCAGGCCGACATGGATGCGTAACAAAGGGCCGGCCTTGTCGTGGATCCAGTGATCCGCAGACCGGTTGAGCTGCGGATCGCAAGGGATGATCAGGCTTTCAAAGCCGCCCCAGGAAAAGCCCATGGAGAAGAGTTCCAGACTGTCAAAGAAGCGCTTGAGCGCATTTGNTCCTGTGGCNTTCAGAACGAATGAGAANAGGCCGTTGGAACCNGAAAAGTCCCGTTTCCAAAGAGCGTGATCCGGATGGTCTTCGAGGGCCGGATGTAGCACTTGCGAAACTTCATTCCGTTGAGACAGCCAATGAGCCAGTTTGAGCCCAGCCGCTTCGTGGGCATCAAGACGGGTTTTCAAACTGCGCAAGCCACGAAGCGCGGTATAGGCGTCGTCCGGGGCAAGGCTGATGCCCCAATCGTCTGCGCAATCGAGAANATCCTGCGCGATACGCTTGTCGCGGCTCATGACGGCGCCGCCGAATACATCTGCATGCCCGACCACATATTTTGTCAGCGCCTGAACGGAAAGGTCGACGCCAAGNTCCAGCGGCNTGTGTAGCAGCCCGGCACCCCACGTATTGTCCAGAATGGTCCGGATNTNGTGCTTTTTTGCAATCTCGACAATCGCNGGCGTGTCGCTGATTTCGAANGTCAGGGAGCCTGGAGATTCCAGATAGATGACGCGCGTATTCGGCTGGATGTATTCAGCAATGTTGGCGCCGCATCTTGGGGGGAAACGAGTCGCGCTTATCCCCATATTCTGCAGCCTGCGTTCGAGATACCGCGCAGTTGGTCCGTAGGCGGAGTCCGTGAACAAGACATGGTCGCCAGCCTTCACCTGACTGCCGATGGCGAGGGCGCATGCCTGCAATCCATTTGATGTCAGCTTTGCGTGACTGGCATTTTCGAGAACGCATAGCGCGGCTTCGAGCTCGCGGTGGACAGACAGGCCCATACGTCCATAGCCGGGCTTTGCGCCNTAGAGATCAGAAGATGTATCGAACAGGACTGTCGAAGCACGCTCAANCGGTGGATTGACGGTCTTNTGGTCCATTCGGCGGCCGCGCGTATGGATCAAGCGGGTCGCGGTGTCTTTTGTCATGCGGCGCCTTTTGCGATTGGGCGAGAGCTGTCAGAGGCCCATTCCGTCCATGACCCGTCATAAACGGCGACGTCCCAATTGCCGAGGCGCGCGAGGGCGAGGGCGGTGACAGCAGCGGATACGCCGGATCCGCACGTCGNGATCGTTGGTGCCATCGGATCTGCGAACAATGTCCGAAGCTCGTNCGCGGATTTCAGCCTGTCGTCGGGTGTTCTCAATTCTCCAGATGGCTGGCAGATGCTGCCCGGAATGTGCCCTGAAGGGAGGCCCTCGCGTGGCTCCGGTGCGTCNCCGGAAAAACGCTCTGGTGATCTTGAGTCAATGATGGTGTGAGACCCGGCCTCTGAGGCTGCGAGAACCTGGTTTGCATCCTTCACCAAGTCGGAGCGCACACGTGCCGTGAAGTGGCGTTCGACAGGTACGGGCGGCAGGTCTTCGAGTTCGCCACCCGCGTCAATCCATGCCTGCAATCCGCCATCGAGGACCTTCACATCCTTTTGGCCCATCACGCGCAACATCCACCAGACGCGTGCCGACGCGAAGAACTTGAACTGGTCGTACACAATGATGCGGTTGCCGTCGCCAATACCGAGTTTGCGGACGCGTGATGAGAACATCACCGGGTCGGGCAGCATGTGCGGCAGGTCAGTGCCCCCAGCCTTGATCGCGTCAATGTCGAAATAGACCGAGCCTGGAATGTGGCCTTCGCTCCAGGCCTGGCGCCCGGTTTTCTCCATGTTGAGGAAAGGTGGAAACCAGGTGGCATCGACCACTCTGACATCAGGGGCNGTGATGTTNTCTTTCAGCCATTCGGCGGTGACGAGCGGATCTTCGTGTTCCATGAATCAGGCCTCCATCCAGTCGGGCACAGGAAGGTCCTTCAATTTCAGGAATTCCGGATTGTAGAGCTTAGACTGGTAGCGATTGCCATAGTCGCAGAGCATGGTGACAATGGTGTGGCCCGGTCCAAGGTCCTTTGCCATCTGAACCGCGCCGGCCACGTTGATCCCGGCGGAACCTCCAAGGCAGAGGCCTTCATTGCGAACCAGATCGAACAGGATATTCAGCGCTTCCTCATCGGTGCAGCGGTAGGCGCGGTCAACTTCAATGCCCTCAAGGTTCGCCGTTATCCGTCCCTGACCGATACCTTCGGTGATGGANGTGCCTTCAGACNTCAGCTCGCCATTCTTGTAGTATTCGTACAATGCGGCGCCGCCGGGGTCTGCGATGCCAATCTGGATGTCCTTGCTTTTTTCCTTGAGGGCCAGAGAGACACCGCCCAGCGTACCTCCGGAGCCAACAGCGCAGATGAACGCATCCAGCTTTCCGTCGGTTTGGGTCCAGATTTCCTGGCCGGTCGTATCGTAGTGGGCCTTCCGGTTNGANACATTGTCGAATTGNTTGGCCCAGATTGCGCCGTTCGGCTCTGACTTGGCGAGGTCTTCCGCGAGGCGGCGGGAGAAGTGCTGGTAATTATTGGGATTTTTGTATGGGACCGCGTCAACTTCGATNAGTTCTGCGCCGAGCAGCCGGATGGCGTCTTTCTTCTCCTGGCTCTGCGTGCGCGGCATGACAATCACGACGCGATAGCCAAGCGCCGCGCCCACAAGCGCGAGCCCGATGCCGGTATTCCCCGCTGTGCCTTCGACGATGGTGCCACCAGGCTTCAGCTCTCCTGACGCCTCTGCATCACGCACGATCCCCAGCGCAGGGCGATCTTTCACGGATTGACCGGGATTCAGGAACTCGCACTTGCCGAGAATTTCACAGCCGGTTTCGTCTGATACCTGGTTGAGACGGAGCAGGGGGGTGTTGCCGATAAGGTCGATCACCGAGCGATGAAACTGCATCAGGAGGGGTCCGATTCTGGTCGTTCTGTTGTGCCATCGAAGCTAGTGCGCAAAGGCCGTTTTCACAACCGCTGGAAATCCTGCAGNTGCAAGGTGATCCGAGGAGCGTCGCAGTGCGTAACGATAGCGACAGACACTTATTATATAAGGACACCTCGCTTGACCCGGAACGACACGTATATCGCCTTCATGATGGACCACGCTGCTGGGAACCATCCGGAGTCCTTTGCGCTGGCAGCGGATCTGCACGTCGCACTCAACCCGGATGGCGCCGAAACGGCGGATATCTGGTCGATGATCGGGGGCGTCCTGCTGGAGTCTTCTGATATCGCCGAAACGGGCGGGACTGTATACGCTCACAAACGGGTACAGTCGCGAAAGTCAGGCTTGTCTGCAGCAGGATTGCTGGCGCAGCCCATGGAGTCTCTCAAATGGCGGCGCGGCCTGTCAGGCGTGCAATACGCATCCGCCGGGGCACCGGGAACCAAATTCATGAAGCTGGACCCGGGACAATCGGCGCCAATGCATGGTCATGGCGATTTGGAAGCAACCGTCGTGCTGTCCGGGCGTTTCTCTGATGGACATGGGACCTATTCACGCGGTGATCTCGTGCTTGGTCAGCCCGGCATGCGGCATAAGCCGTCCGCGGTCGGTGAGGAAGCCTGTGTCTGCTTCGTGGCCCATCGGCCGAACAATTTCTGGAGAATCTTCCAATGAAACGCACACTCGCAGTCCTGTTTGCCTCTACCGCAATGATNGCCTCACCTGCCGCCGCCAAGAATTCGGGGGGTGNGTGGACACCGGAGCCGGGTGATGTCATCGAATTTGATGTGCTCCGCAAAGGCAAACCNTTCGGCTCGCACTCGGTGACGTTTGGNGAGGACTCAAACGGTCGACTGACAGCCAGGACGGATGTGCTGCTGAAAGCTGGGCTGGGNCCTATCACGGTGTTCAAGTACGAATTGGACGCCACCGAGGTCTGGCAGAATGGCCAACTTGTCTCGCTGAACGGCGAGGTCAATGATGACGGCAAGGAAGGCCAGGTAACAGNGACGCGGGCCGGCAATGAACTGAACGTCGATGGAACCCAGTTTGACGGCCGGGTAGCGGCATCGATCATTCCATCCAGTCACTGGAATTTTGCAGCCACGCAGGCTACCGAGCTCTTGTCGACCGAGGATGGTGAAATCCTTGATGTGTCCGTGTCCGAACAAGGCAAGGAAGTGATCGTTGCCGCTGGCGAGGAAGTGGAGGCCNCGCGGTACTTGCTGGACTCCGATATTGACGTGACGCTGTGGTATGATGAGGCGGGGCGCTGGCTGAAGCTTGCGTTCGAGGCGCGCGGTCAGGACATCGAATACGTGCTTACAAAGCCGTACTGACACAGATTACAAATGCCGTCCCTGATACTGGTTCTGGGCGATCAATTGTCGCTNAGCATGTCATCCCTGAAAGATGCGAACCCTGAATCAGACATTGTTCTGATGGCGGAGGTTATGGAGGAGGCGACATATGTCGGGCACCACAAGAAAAAGCTCGCCTTCGTATTTTCTGCGATGCGCCATTTTGCCNNNGANCTCNAGAAGAAAGGCTTCTCGGTTCGTTANGTGCACCTGACGGACAAGAACAATCAGGGGGCTTTGCGAGCGGAAGTTTCACGTGCGATCGAAGACCTGTCTGATGTGGAGAAGCTGATCGTCACCAAGCCGGGTGAATGGCGCCTGCTGGCCGATATGGAAGATTGGCCAGATCTCTTCGACGTTGAAGTGGAGCTGCGTGACGATACGCGCTTCATCGCGACATTGGACGATTTCTCTGATTGGGCTGCGGATAGAAAGCAGCTCCGTATGGAATATTTCTATCGCGAGATGCGCCGTAAAACCGGTCTTCTCATGGATGGCGATGAACCTGCTGGNGGAGAGTGGAATTACGANCAGGANAATCGCAAGCGGTTGCCGAACTCCAAGCAGACACCGCAACGGTGGTTTTGCGAGCCGGATGACATCACGCAGGAGGTGATGAATCTGGTTGAAGATCAGTTTCCGGATAACTTTGGACGCCTCAGACCTTTTAACTATGGGGTCACACAAAAGCAGGCNGAGGCTGCGCGAGATGCGTTCATNTCAGATATTCTTCCGGGGTTTGGGGACTATCAGGACGCGATGGCACAGGAGGAGCCGTGGATGTGGCATTCGATCCTGTCGCTGTATCTCAATGTGGGGCTACTGGACCCGCTGGATCTTTGCAAGCGCGCCGAAGCCGCATGGCGGGAAGGGCGCGCGCCTTTGAACGCTGTAGAAGGGTTTGTTCGTCAGATCCTGGGATGGCGCGAATATGTGCGGGGGCTGTATTGGTACAAGGGGCCGGAATACAAGAACAGCAATTTCCTGAACGCACAGAATGATATGCCGGAGTTCTACTGGACTGGCGAAACCGATATGGCCTGTATGTCCGACGCAATCCAGCAAACCATCGAACATGCGTATGCGCACCATATTCAGCGCCTGATGGTTACGGGGAATTTTGCGCTGCTAACAGGTATCCACCCCGATCAGGTCAACAACTGGTACATGCGCGTTTATGCTGACGCCTATGAATGGGTAGAGCTGCCCAATACGCATGGCATGGCAATATTCGCCGATGGCGGCGTGATCGCCTCCAAGCCCTACGCAGCCAGCGCGAATTATATCAACAAGATGTCGGATTATTGTGGCAACTGCCGATACAATCACAAGGGGCGGGTAGAAGACGACGCTTGCCCGTTCAACGCACTGTACTGGAATTTCCTGATCCGAAACCAGGAGGTGTTGCAGACTAATCCGCGCATGGGTCTTGTCCTCAAGAATGTTGACCGACTGAGTGACGACGACCGGAAGCAGATACAGGCGCGTGCAGCG
>NZ_NHCK01000050.1:0-9083 GCF_002172815.1 Hyphomonas sp. TMED31
TTCACCGGGGCCGTTCACGACACAGCCGATGATGGAGAGCGAGATAGGCTCTGAAATATGGGCCAGGCGCTGTTCCAGCGTTTCAACTGTCTTGATCACGTCGAAACCCTGACGCGCGCAGCTTGGGCAGGCGATGATGTTCACGCCGCGGGTACGCAGGCCCAGTGACTTCAGCATTTCGAAGCCAACCTTCACCTCTTCCACCGGATCAGCAGAGAGCGAGACGCGGATCGTATCACCGATGCCGGACCACAACAATGTTCCCATACCGATGGAAGATTTCACTGTTCCCGTCCGCAGGCCGCCAGCCTCCGTGATGCCGAGATGCAACGGTGCGTCCGTCGCCTCGGCCAGCTGGTGATACGCCGCGACCGTCAGGAACATGTCTGAGGCCTTCACCGAAATCTTGTATTCGTGGAAGCCGAGATCATCGAGAATGCGAGCATGGTCCAGAGCGCTTTCGACCATCGCATCCGGACAAGGCTCACCATATTTTTCCAGCAGGTGACGCTCCAGAGATCCGCCATTCACGCCGATCCGAATGGAACAGCCATTGGTCCGCGCCGCGGCAACCACTTCCTTCACTCGCGCAGGAGACCCGATATTGCCGGGATTGATCCGCAAGCAGGCCGCACCAGCGTCAGCTGCTTCAATACCGCGCTTATAGTGGAAGTGAATGTCCGCCACGATCGGCACCGGGCTTGCCCGGCAAATCTCCGGCATCGCCGCCGTTGATTCCTCCGTCGGGCAGGAAACGCGCACAATGTCCGCGCCTGCCTCAGCGGCACGCTCGATCTGCGCGATCGTTGCCGCCGCATCTTCTGTCGGCGTATTTGTCATGGTCTGAACCGCGATTGGCGCGTCTCCGCCAACCAATACATTGCCTACGCGGATCTGACGCGATTTGCGGCGCTCGATGCTGCGCCAGGGACGAATGGCATTATGAGACATGGGCGCGAAGTCCTGTCCGGTGACTGTCGTGCATCACATGGCCGGTCCGGCGACACATGGCAAGCCTAGCGCGACGCCTTGTTGCCGCCATTGGCAGCCATCGCCGGGGCCGCCGCATCTGCTGCGCGGCTGATCTGTTCATCAATACTGGCGGAAAAGACCGGAGTTGCCTCTGGTCCGAGGGGACCGACCGTTACATCGCCAACGCGCCATTCAAACGCGCTGCCATCACGCGCGGAAACCGTCCAGCCTGCATTGAGGCGCGGGAAATAGCTCTCACCCTCAGCCATCACACGGCTGCGGAAGATCGTGCCATCCGCGCCGCGCACTTCCAACCAGCCCTGCTTCACGGCGACCAGCTCCAGGGGCAAATCCTTCGGTGCCGGGCGTTTGGACGTTTCAACATCTGCAAACAGGCTGTCGCGCGCGCCATTNACGGCGACGACGCCAGCCTGGGGCTCAAGCTCCACATTTGGGCGAACCAGTTGTGAAACGCCAATCGCGCCCGCCCCCAATACGACCAGAAGTGCCGCCGCNGCGACAGCGAGCGGCCATCNCGACTTCTCCGGGCCAATCTCGCCAATCTTCGGAACCGGTGCATCATTCTGCACTTCNTGCACCGCGCCGCATTCCTGACTGTAAACGCGAATGACTTCTTTTTCGGGAAGCTTCAGATANTTGGCATAGGTGTTGAGGATCGCGGTCAGATAACCGCCGCCTGGAAGTTCACCGACTTCCATACGNTCGATCCACATCAGATAGTCCTTGCGCATCAACGTATCGCGAGACACGTCCGCAATCTCAAGGCCCAGCGTCTCACGCACGCGGCGCAGGACCTGACCCATGCGCAGGGCCTCACCTTCAAACTCGCGCGCCTTGAAGATCTCCATTGCCCGCTCATGCGCGCTCACGCCATCAGCGCTCGGCGCAGCCGTTTCCGGGCCGGTTTCAACAAGATCTTCGCGGGTCAAATCGTCGTGTGCCATATTCATCCAGCTTATCGATACAGCGAGGGGGTCCCCTCCCTGCACCGCAATATCTGGTCCATGAATGTGGTGATTATATGGGCCAGAGCGTATTAACCATCAGAAAGCTCGATCCCATGATCGGCTGCCAAGGCTAACACTTGGTTACGGAAATCCTGCTCGGGCGCATCCAGCGCAGCCAGAAAGTCCGGCTGGAACGCCTGCAGATCCAAGGACCTTATCATTTGCTTGACCGGTCCAATAGATCCTGCCGACATCGACAATGCAGTAAATCCGAGCGCGACGAAGCAGAGCGCTGACAACGGCGTTCCGGTCGCCTCGCCACAGGCCGACATGCGGATGCCGTGCGTCTTGCAGGAATCCGATACCTCTTTCAGGAAACGCAGGCCGCTGGGTGACACCAGATCGTAGCGTTCCGACACATGCGGCGTCATCCGATCTGCGGCAAAGAAGAACTGCATCAAATCGTTGGTCCCGACCGACAGGAATGAGGCCTTTCCGGCCAGTTCCTTCAGCCCATAGGCAAGCGCCGGCGTCTCAAGCATCACACCAACTTCTACTTTAGCCGGGGTGCGGCCCGTGCGCTGCGCAGACCATTCCACTTCCTTCATCAACAGATCCCGCGCTTCCTCGAATTCGGAAACCACGGTCACCATCGGGAACATGACGGTCAGCGGGCGATCCCCTGCCGCGCGAACGAGTGCCCGCAATTGACGGCGGAACAGGCCCTTATGGTCGAGCGCGAACCGGATGGAGCGCCATCCGAGGGCCGGGTTTTCCTCCCGCTGCAGATTCAGCGCGGGCAGCACCTTGTCGCCGCCGAGATCCACAGTGCGGAAGACGACCGGTTTGCCTTCAGCCTTGTCGAGCACCGTCTTGTAGAGCTCGATCTGGTCGTTCACCCGCGGCAGGGACTCAGACACAAGAAACTGGAACTCAGTCCGGAACAGGCCGACCCCATCGGCGCCTGCCTGTTTCATCATGTCGAGATCCAGCTCCAGGCCTGCATTCAGCATCAGGGACACATCGGTCCCGTCTGTCGTGCGCGCAGGCAGATCCTTCAAGGCAGCATAGGCCGCCTGACGTTCCGAGCGGAGGGAGACCCGACCCTTGTACGCATCGTACAGAGAGTCATCCGGGCGAATGTGCAACGTGCCTTCTTCGGCATCCACGATCACCCAGTCCCCCTGGTCAATCCGCGTTGTCAGCCCCTTGATGCCGCCGAGCGTGGGGATACCAAGCGCGCGCGCCACGATTGCGGCATGAGAGGACGCCGCCGCCTCTTCCATAAGAATCGCCCGCAGGCCCGTGTTGGAGTATTCCAGCAACTCGGCAGGCCCCAGACGCCGGGCGACGAGAACGCTACGTTCTTCGCTGATTTGCGGCTTGCCCTCTTCCCCGCCAAGGATGCGCAGCAGCCGGTTGTCGAGATCTTCGAGATCGTGAAGACGCTCTCGCAGGTAGGGATCACGCGCACTTTGCAGGCGGGCGCGGTGTTCGCGGCGGGCACGATCTACCGAAGCCTCTGCCGAAAGACCGGACTTCACGCCTTCCTGCAGCTTCTCGGCCCATGACGGGTCATGCGCAAGCAGCCGATACGTCTCCATCACATCGCGCGGGTCTTCACCAAGTGCGGCGCCGTCGAGCGACATCATGCGATCAATCGAGGCCTTGAGTTCCGCCATACCTTCCGACAGGCGATGGCTTTCCGTCACCTGATCCGCTGCGAAGAATTTTGCGGCGGGCACGACCGGATCATGCAAAACGGCGCGGCCATAGCCGAGCCCTTCGCAGAACACACGCCCTTCCAGTGACGCAGTGTTGCGCTCTCGCTTCTCATCCGTGCCGCCATTGTTCAGGGCGTCCGGATTGATGCGATCGACGATCTCTGCGAGCACCATTGCAATGGTCTGCAAATTGTCGACTTCTTCATCATCATACGCCCGCTCGGTGCGGTTCTGGACGGTCAGCACGCCAATGACGCGGCCGCCACGCAGGATCGGCACGCCAAGGAAGGCGTGGAATGGGTCTTCTCCGGTCTCTGGCCGGTAGGAAAAGGATGGATGACGCGGCGCATCCTGAATGGCCATCGGCTCAGCGCGGCGCGCAACAAGACCGACAAGCCCTTCATTCGCGGTGAGGCGCGTTGCGGCGACCGCGTCAGCTTTCAGACCTTCAGTAGCGATCAGCAGCAGGCCGCCATCCTGCAACCGCAAATAGATGGAGCAGACATCTGCAACCATTGTGGAGGCAATCAGCCTTACAACCTTGTCGAGCCGCGAACGTGTTTCGCCTTCCTCCGCCATGACCTGGCGGAGCCGGTTCATCAGCAGTCGCGTCGCGGGCAGATTATAAGGCATGGTCAGCCTGTTTGTCGCAGCCTCTGTCAGGCAGCGTCAAGGCCGAATGCGGTATGAAGTGCCCGAACGGCAAGCTCAGTGTAGGCATCCCCGATCAATACAGAGATTTTGATCTCGGACGTGGAAATAACATCGATGTTGATGCCTTTTTCGTACAATGCCTTGAACATGGTCTCGGCAACGCCGGTATGGCTGCGCATTCCCACGCCCACGATGGAGATTTTGGAAACATCGCGCACGACTTCGAGGCGCTCATACCCGATTTCTTCGTGCATGCCTTCCAGCGTATCCCGCGCAATCGGGCTGTCCCGATCGGTACAGGTGAACACCATGTTGGCCTGCTCAGGTCCACGTGCCTGCGCCTGGACGATCATGTCCACGTTCACGCCAGCCCGCGCAAGGGCAGAGAAGATCTTGGCGGAGATACCTGGNTTGTCCGGNACTCCGTAGAGCGTGACCTTGGCTTCATCCCGTGAATAGGCAACGCCGCTAACAACCTGTTTTTCCACGATTTCTTCCTCTGAGCAGACAATGGTTCCGGGATTGGGCTCACCAGGCTTCAAAAAGCTGGACAGCACCCGGACAGGCACATTGTGATTCATCGCCATTTCTACAGAACGCGTCTGCAGAACCTTGGCACCGAGGGATGCGAGTTCCAGCATCTCCTCAAACGAGATTTTCTCGATCCGTTGCGCCTTGGGCACGATCCGCGGATCGGTCGTATAAACACCGTCGACATCCGTATAGATGTCGCAAACGGTCGCANTCAGCGCAGCAGCCACAGCCACGGCGCTGGTATCGGAACCGCCCCGGCCGAGCGTGGCGACACGTTCATCATCGGTTACCCCCTGGAAACCGGCAATAACGGCGATTTCCCCCGCATCCACCGCATCCGGCAGCATGGAATCGTCAAAGCCCATGATCCGCGCGCGGCCGTGGCTCTTATTGGTTTTCAGGCGCAATTGCCATCCAAGCCAGCTGCGCGCTTTCAGGCCNCGACGGCGCAGGGCCAAAGCCAGAAGACCCGCNGTNACCTGTTCACCTGAAGCAACCACGACATCGTATTCATCGTCGAATTGCTCGCGNGGCAGATTATCCCCCGCCGCGCCCTCGGCATAGCCGACCAGCTTGTTCGTTTCGCCCGACATGGCNGACACGACGACAGCCATGTGCTCGCCCTTTGCCGCGCGATCTGCCACAATGTCTGCGACATTCGCGATGCGGTCGAGGTCTGCGACCGATGTGCCACCAAATTTCAGAACCGTGCGCGCCATTTCGCCCCATAACCTGTCGTCTTCTTGGGATATCCCACTATATTCGCTCTCCATAGGGGGTGTTCCCCGCCGGATCAAACAGGTTTCTTGAACTATGACAGTAGCAAAAGACAGGGTGAACGACGCCCCCGCCACGCCNAGCATTGATCCGGACGAAGTCGCCAAGTTCTCAGCAATGGCAGCAGACTGGTGGAATCCGCGTGGCAAGTTCCGACCGCTCCACAAGTTCAACCCCGTTCGACTTCGCTTCATCCGCGAGACTGCGGAACAGCATTTCAACATCTCGCCCAACGCAAAACGCCCGCTGGAAGACCTGCGCTTGCTGGATATTGGTTGCGGCGGCGGACTGGTGTGCGAGCCGATGACCCGGCTTGGTGCGTCCGTCACCGGCGTCGACGCCTCTGAAGCGAACATCAAGACCGCCTTGACCCATGCACAGGAACAGGGGCTGCAAATCGACTATCGAGCCGGCACCGCCGAAGGGCTGATCGAAGCAGGCGAGCCAAAGTTCGACATTGTTCTCAATCTGGAAGTGGTCGAGCATGTCGCAGACCCGCACCAATTCCTGAAAGATACCGGCGGGCTGGTAAAGCCAGGCGGCCTGATGATTGTTGCCACGTTGAACCGCACGGCGAAGGCGCTCGCCACGGCAGTGATTGGTGCAGAATATGTGCTTGGCTGGTTGCCGCGCGGCACGCATGACTGGTCNAAATTCGTGACGCCTGAAGAAGCCGATGCCGGCCTCACCGCGTCCGGACTGATAACAGAAGATCCGATTGGCGTGTCGTACAATCCGCTAGGCGACAGCTGGAAACTCTCTGGCGACACGAAGGTGAACTATATGATCGTTGCCCGGAGGCCAGCAGAATGACGAAGATCCCGACGCCCGCAGACGTACTGGACTATTGGTTGGGGAACACGCCAAACTCCGTGGACGGACTTGAAGAAAAGCACAAGCTCTGGTTTGGAAAATCTGACGCAACGGATGCCGAAATCCGGGAGAAGTTCCTGCACCTGCTAGAGGACGCCTCTCACCTGCCCTTCGCGGATGACTGGGCTGCCGAAGGCCCGCGTGGACGCCTTGCCGCCATCATCGTGCTTGATCAGTTCAGCCGCAACCTTTTCCGGAATGACGCGCGGGCGTTTCATCAGGATTCGCTGGCGCTTCGTCTGTGCAAGGACGGGCTGGCACTGAAGGAGGACGAAAAGCTCAGCGAGACTGAACGCGTGTTTTTCTATCTGCCGCTGGAGCATTCGGAGGTTCTGGAGGACCAGAAGCAAAGCGTCGCTGTATTCAAGAAACTGGCCGAAGATGCCCGGCCTGACTATCGCAGCTTTGCTGAGAACACATACGACTACGCTATCCAGCATTTGAAAGTGATTGAGAAATTCGGGCGCTTCCCGCACCGCAATGCTGCGCTCGGCCGGGAGACGACACCTGAAGAGGCCGAATGGCTGGCCGAAGGCGGCGGGTTCTAGTCCAGCATCTCAGGCCCGCGCGGGTCGAGGCTTTTGCTGATGTCCTGCTGCATGGCTCGGGTCAGCGTGTAGCGCGATGCGACCAGTGCTGCGAGCCCGTACAGGATGAATGGCAGGACACAGAAAACCAGCAACAGGCCGTGCAAAGCGTCTGGTGAATTGACTGTTCCCGGCTTGAACCCGGCGACCCGGCCGAGAACGAAATATCCGATGCCGAACGCAAGGCTGCTGCCGATCTTGTAGGCACTGGTCAGCAGGGAATAATAAATGCCGGCCCGGTTCTCCCCGGAACGCGCAGCCTGNTACTCCACCACATCCGCCGCCATGGAGCGCGCGATCACGACAGGGGCGCTGAAAGCCGCACCATTGACGAGCGCACCGACAAGCAACGCNCCAAAACCGCCCCCTGAACGACCGGCAATATAGTAAATGATGTAACTGGCCATCCCCATGATGACGGCGCAGAGNAAGGCTGTGTGCTTCTCCGTCATCGCCGAGAATTTCAGCCATAGCGGAAGCGCCGCGACCGCCGTCGAGAAGAAGATCATGAGGATGACGCTGGCCATGGAATCCGACAGGCCGAACACGTATTCCGCAACGAACAGATAGTTTGATGCNGTGATGGCCACAGCCGTTCCCACCANCAATTCCATNGAGAGGACGACACCGAGAAACTTGTTTCTCAGGGCCGCGATCATGGCCTTGAGGTCAAACTTCATGGCTTCGCCCCGGTCGCCCCGCATCGGATTGTCGGGAACGAATGTGCACGACAGGAAGGCGACAATCGGCAACGAAATGAGCAAGGCCCANCCCATCACGGCCACTTGTCCNAACCGGTCGACTTCAAAACCCGACACCGCCAGGATNGCAGGGACGGCCAGCAGGGCCAGCATGGAGACGATGCTGATCACCTCCGCCCAGGTGAAGAAGCGCGAACGGTCGTCATAATCTGTTGCAATGGCCGGAACCCAGGCGGATCGCGCCGTCTGCAAGAGGGTNAACCCGACATAGAACAGGATCATCCACACCACGAAGTAGGCCGGCCCTGCCCCCCGTTCCGGCATATAGATGAAGTAGGTCGCGATCCCCANTAGTGGNACGCTGAGCACGATCCAGTGGCGCACGCGTCCCCACGGGCTGCGATAGCGGTCCACCACAAAGCCCATGATCGGATCGGTCGTGATGTCCCAGAAGCGGAGCACCATGAACAGGAATCCTGTCAGCTCCAGCCCNAGCCCCACCTCGTTCGCATAGAGCGGCGCGAGATAGACGGCCAAGGGCAATCCCACCCCTGCCAGCGGTATGCTGAGCGAGGAGAAAGCAAGCACTCTCGGTAAGGACAGGCGCGGGCCACGTGCGTCAGTCATGGGCTCAGCCTGCCCGCGAAAAACGTGACGGCCAAGTCATTTTTTTATTTGCACAAAGCTTGACGTCGCGGCGGTCGGGCCTGACACGGGAAGAAAGATACGTTTGGAGGAAGCAAACCNGATGCTGAAGAAAATCCTGTTGGGCCTTGTCGCGCTGGTCGTGATTCTTGTNGCAATCGTCGTGTTCCGCACCTTTACCTATGGCGGCGCGGCNTCGGGCGAACGTGTTGACCTTCCTNCAGTGCCAACGGTGTCGGCAGACAGCGCGGCAACGCATCTGAGCGAAGCAATCCAGTTCCGCACCATCACAGTCGCCGCGGGTGACCCACGCCCCGGACAGGAAGGCCCGTGGCTGGACCTGCACGCCTGGCTGGAGACAACTTATCCCGCCGCGCACAGCGCCATGAGCAAGGAACTCGTGCCCGGTACACTGACACTGCTCTACACCTGGCAAGGCACGGACAGCTCGCTCGACCCCCTCTTGCTGATGGCGCACCAGGATGTTGTGCCCGTGAACATTGGCACGGAAGACGACTGGACCGGCGCGCCGTTTGCGGGGGAGATCGTGGACGGTTACGTCTACGGGCGTGGCGCGCTTGACGACAAGGGCAGCCTCGTCGCCCTGATGGAAGCCGCAGACGCGCTGGCCGCCGATGGTTTCCAGCC
>NZ_NHCK01000051.1:0-38319 GCF_002172815.1 Hyphomonas sp. TMED31
CTCACGCTGGGTCTTCGTTACACGGACGACCAGAAGGAACAGAAAGTGGTTCCAACCTATCTGTTCACGCCACAGCCGGCCGGCACGGATCCGCGTGACTCCCAAGGCTTGCTGAAAGCAGACTTCCAAGAAGTCACTGGTCGTATCGGCTTCGACTATACAGCCGATCTCGGCTTCACGGACGATACGCTGATCTATGGCTTCTACTCCAAGGGCTACAAGGGCGGCGGTATCAACCCACCACAGCCCGCTGGCGCAAACCTGTTCCCGCAAACCTTCGATCCAGAGTTCATCAACTCTTATGAAATCGGTACGAAGAACACATTCGCGGACGGCACAGCCCAGCTGAACCTGACCGGCTTCATGTATGACTATGAAGGCTACCAGATCACGCAGATCATCAACCGGTCTTCCGTGAACATCAACGTAGATGCAGAACTTCAAGGTATCGAACTGGAAGGTCTCTGGACCCCAGCCGATAACTGGCTGCTGACGGCAAATTTGGGCCTGCTGAACGCCGAAGTCATCGATACCTACGGTATTGATGTGCTGGATCGGACCAACGGTCGGGCGGATATGGTTGCACTGAAGAACTCCAGTTCCTATTCGAACTGTGTGATCTCGGCGCAAGGTTATGCAACCGTATTGGGCGCCATTCAGGCCAATCCGGCACTGACCGGCGCAACCCTGCAGCTCTGTACTGGCGCGTTTGGAACGTCCTTCTACGACGCGGTAAACGGCACGACTGGCGGGTCCGGCAGCGCAGCCACAGACCGCGCCTTCACGGAAGCAGCGCTCGGTCTCGGCGGTGTGACAGTGACGTACACCGACTCAAATGGTGACACACAGACCGCAACGGCCCTGCAGGCGATTGAAGGTGATGCGAAAAATCTGGACGGCAATTCCATGCCGGGTGCTCCGGAAATGACGCTGAACCTTGCAGCGGAATACACATTCCAATCCCTCGGCAATTCTGATTGGGATATGACGATCCGCGGCGACTACTACATGCAGTCCGACAGCTATAGCCGGATCTGGAACACTCCACGTGACGAGCTGGAGTCCTGGTCCAACGTCAACCTGTCGATCCTGTTCAACAATGAACAGAGCGGCTGGGGCGTAGAAGTGTTCGCCAAGAACCTGACCGATGAAGAAGTCATCACCGGTACGTACCTCACCGATGATTCCTCCGGCCTGTTCACCAACGCCTTCCTGACCGAGCCAGCCCTGTATGGCGTCACAGTCAAGAAGTCCTGGTAACACACCTAGCTGATCCATGAATTGAGGGTGGCCCTTGTCGGGGCCACCCTTTTTGTTTGGTCATTTGATAGCGCCACCCTATTATCTGCCCCGACTGCCCTGCCCCATATTGGAGGATCCCTCATGCGCCACCTCACCCCCATCATCCCGCTCACCCTGCTTGCTGCCGCATGTGGTGGCCCGGCTGAAACCACCCCTGCCGCCACCAGCGATTTCGAAGTCGCGCTGACTCCGATTGTCGAGGAGGCTGAATGGCCGTGGGGCATGACGTTTCTGCCGAACGGCGATTTGCTGTTCACCGAGAAAGAAGGCGGCCTGAAATTCGTTGCCGGGGGCGAAGGCGCCCCGAGTGCGGTCAGCGGCCTGCCGGAGGCCTATGTCGAAGGACAGGCCGGGTATCTCGGCATNACGCTCGATCCGGANTTCGAATCGAATCGGCTCGTCTATATCGCCTATTCAAAGGGNGATGACGCCGCCAACGCCACTGCCNTCATCAAGGGCCGGTTGAGCGACGACGCCAGCGCGCTGGAGAATGTCGAGGAAATCTTCTGGGCTGATGCCCGCGATACCGCCTATCATTACGGCGCGCGCCTGCAATTCGCGAATGACGGCACGCTGTTCGTCTCTCTGGGCGAAGGCTTCAAATACATGAAGGATTCCCAGGACCCGACCAACACGCACGGCAAGATCGTCCGCATCAACGCAGATGGCTCCATTCCAGCGGATAATCCATTCGCCGATGGCGAAAANGGCAAACCATCGGTGTACTCCTATGGTCACCGGAATGTGCAAGGCCTCTACTACGACCCGGAAACAGACACGCTGTACGAAACCGAACACGGTCCGAAAGGCGGCGACGAGCTGAACCTCGTGACGCCGGGAACAAATTATGGCTGGCCGAAAATCACCTATGGCGTGAACTATGACGGCACCATCATCACCAACGAAACCGAAGCCGAAGGCATGGCCCAGCCCATGACCTATTGGGTGCCCTCCATCGCGCCGTCCGGACTCGTCATGCTGACCAGCGATGTTTATCCCGGCTGGAAAGGCGATCTCTTCACGGGCGGCATGAATGGCCCTGCCGGGCTGGAACTGACCCGGATCGACATGGAGAATGGCGAAGTTGTTGGACGGGAATCGCTGTTTGACGGCGAGTATGCGATCCGCGATGTCGTGCAGGGCCCGGACGGGCACCTATATGTGGCCACCAAGGATTTCGACGGCATCTTCCGCGTCGATCCGGTCGAGGCCGAATAGACTGATCTAGATATCCCGGCGTGACCGNAGCGCGGCGGCGAGCGTGCCATCATCAAGATGGTCGAGTTCGCCGCCCACTGGCACGCCATGGGCGAGCCGCGTGACGCTNACGNCCTTCCCTTCCAGAAGCTCGGCGACATAGTGCGCCGTCGTCTGGCCATCNACCGTCGCGTTGAGGGCCAGGATCACTTCGCGAACACCGCCCGCCTCAACCCGCGTGACGAGGGANGGAATGTTCAGNTCTTCCGGCGTGATGCCATCAATCGCGGACAATACACCCCCCAAAACGTGATACCGTCCCCGGAAGGCGCCGCCTCGCTCCAGCGCCCAGAGATCGGGCACATCCTCGACGACACACACAAGGCCATCATCACGGCCATCCGCCTGACAGACCGCGCAGGGCTGGACCGTATCAAAATTCCCGCACGTCTTGCAGCGCTCGATCTTTTCGCCGGCTTCCGCCAGCGCGTCTGCGAGCGGCTTCAACAAGGTGTCGCGCCGCTTCAACAGGAACAATGCCACCCTCCGCGCAGACCGGGGCCCAAGGCCCGGAAGGCGCGAGATAAGCTCAATCAGACGAAGAATTTCAGGACCGGCAGAATTCTGGGACATGCGCCCAATGTCATCTGTTTGTACGGCAAGGCAAGCCAATACGTGCAAATGAAATCATAGCCGGGGTCAGGGAACGATATTCAGTGGAGGTAAGATATCACCCAAAACAAAAAAACCCCAGCCTGGGGCCGGGGTTCGATGAATTTGGATTAAAGGCGAGTGGCCTTATGCGGCTTCTTCGATATCCGCTGTCTTCGAGCTCGGGCGTGGGTCGCGCAGGACATAGCCGCGGCCCCAGACAGTCTCGATGTAATGGTTTCCGCCGGTCGCATTCTGCAGCTTCTTGCGCAGCTTACAGATGAACACGTCGATGATCTTCAATTCCGGCTCGTCCATACCGCCATACAGGTGGTTCAGGAACATTTCCTTGGTCAGCGTCGTGCCCTTCCGCAAGGAGAGCAACTCGAACATCTGGTATTCCTTGCCGGTCAGGTGGACGCGCTCATCGTCAACTTCCACGGTCTTGGCATCGAGGTTCACGACGATTTCGCCAGTGCGGATAACGCTCTCGGCATGGCCTTTGGAGCGGCGCACAATGGCCGTGATACGGGCGATCAGCTCGTCCTTGTTGAATGGCTTGGTGAGGTAGTCGTCTGCGCCATAGCCCAGAGTTTTCACCTTGGCTTCGATGTCCGGATTGCCGGAAAGAATCATGACCGGGGTGTTCACACGGCCCATGCGAAGCTGCTTGAGCACTTCGTATCCGGAGATGTCCGGCAGGGACAGGTCGAGAACGATCATGTCGTACTCGTACACTTTTCCGAGGTCCACGCCCTCTTCACCGAGGTCGGTTGTGTAGATGTTGAAGCCTGCAGCCTTCAGCATCAACTCGATGGAACGCGCCACCGCACTATCATCTTCAATCAGCAGGACGCGCATCTCTCGTCTCCCGAATCATCATTACGACCAAGTTAGCCGCATTTCCTGTCAATGTGAATCCTACGGGCTGATCCTTTAACGAAGGTTAACAAGCCGTGCGATTCACCCCCCAAACTTCCGCTTTCTTCACACAAATTAATAGCCAAGATCCGCGCCCTGACGGCCACCGATCAGCATCTGCGAAATTGCGATGGCATCCTGGATCGGCTGGGCCTGCTGGTCGGTCGAGATCAGCGTCTTCTGGCAACGGATGGCATCCCGCACTTTCGGGTCCCGCATGACCGTACCGGCCAGATGGGGCCGGAAGCCCAGGAAAGTCTGACAGGCCCGCGCAATGGCTTCGTAAGTGCGCTGCCCAGCGGCGCGCGACTCTGCCTGGTTGATACAGATGACCGGCTCGACATTCGGCGCATAGCCACGCAGCACCTTGATGAAGGCGTAGGCATCCGTCATCGATGTCGGCTCATCGGTGATCACCATGAGCGCCTTGTCAGCCGCACGCGCCAAGCGCATGCAATTGGCCTCAATGCCGGCGCCCAGATCGACGACGACCTGATCATATTGAAGCGCCAGCGCGGAAAGTCCGGCCGCCAGGCGCGCAACTTCTTCTGGCGGCAATTCTGCCAGCGCGCCCGAGCCAGACCGGCCCGGCAGCACATCAAAGCCGCCATCTGCTGCGCCGCCATCGACCGGCGTAACCGCATCATCCAGTTCGACCCAGCCAGCAATAACTGCGGCGAGATCCGTTTCCGGAGCAATGCCCAGCTGAACATCAACATTGGCAAGGCCGAGGTCACCGTCGACCAACAAGGTCCGCTTTCCTGCCTGCGCAAAGGCCGATGCCAGGGTGATGGCCATGAAGGTCTTGCCCACACCGCCCTTGCCGCTGGCAACAGCGATAATGGAGGCCGGGGCAACACGAGGCGTCGGGCGCTGGGCCGGACGTTCCTGAGATTTTCGAAGCATGAAGCTCATAGGACTACGCAGCTCCTTTCAGGGCGATAACATCGCCCGGCGCATCTTCCATCAACAGCGCAGCGAGCCGGGAGGGTGCAGCCGGGACAAGTCCGCCGCCGATGAATGGCGTTACAGCTAGGTGTGAGAAGGCTATGCCGGCAGAGGAAAGTGCGGAAATCGCCCCTCCCCGCCGCCGGGCAATATCCAGCTTGGTCAGAATGGCGCGGCGAACACCGGCCCGTGCAAAGATCTTTGCGGCATCCGTCTGGTCTTCGGGGTGACCTTCTGCCGACATGACGAGGATAGGCTCGGCGCGCACGACCTGGATCAGGTCCTGCAGGCTGGCCATGTCATCCTGATCGAATGGGTTAATGCTTGGCAGGTCAATCACACAGCGCTGACCTGCAGCCCGGGCGGCGCGCAGCGCGTCGAACAGGGCATCTGGCGTCTCCGCAATGCGGATCTGGTCGCGTTCATTCTCAAGATAGGCCGCAAGCTGTTCGCCGCCAGCCGTTCCGTCGAGATCTGCAGCAACAGGCAGGATGGCCGTGCGCGCCACAGCGGCGCGGCGTGTGAGCTTGGCAGCGGTCGCCGTGCGGCCATGTCCGGGTGGACCAACCAGAATGATGTCTTTCTCCAGACGCGCCGGGATTGGATCGCAGGTGACGATGCGCTCAAGACCAGCAGCAATCGAATCCTCTGGCGAATCTCCGGGGATCGCATTCTGGTCTGCACCCTCATGGGCCACACGGTCCGCAAACCGTTGCGGCGCACCATGCCAGAGCAGCGCATCCCGCACTCGGCTATAGAGTGGATTTTCAGCGCCGCGGCCATGCCCTCCCCGAGCGTCCCTCAGGAAGAGTGGCTCACTCGGCACAACGCCGCCGCCCAGCTTGTCTGTGGCCGCGCGGACTTCCACACCGCCTTCGATCTCCCGCTCGGACAGGATGACGGCGTCGGCGCCCATTTCGGCAAAAATCATCGCTTTGGCGGCCTCAAGGGTCTCCGCGGCGAACATCTTCATGCGCATGTCTGCATGTTCCCTTGTGTTAATCACCCCGCCGAGTGCCACCCCAATAGTCCGGCAGGACATGCTGTCATTGGAAACAGTTAACACCGCGAAAGGTTAACAACTTCCTTTCTTCCGTTAGGAATTGCGGCGTGTTGCAAGGATTTAATGATAATTTGGGCGCGGCTCAGGCCGCGGCACGCTCGTCGACAATTTCCGACAAGGTGACACCAAGCTGACCATCTGCGATGACCAGTTTGCCGCGCGCCATGAGGCGATCTGACAGGTAAATGTCGATCGGTTCATTGGTATGGCGCTCAAGGGCAACGATATCGCCTTCTGCCATCGCCATCAGATCCTCAATGGGCATGCGCATTTCACCCAACACCACGTCCACACGGACGGGCACATCCATCAGGCTTTTCTTCAGCGCGGGATTTGCAGGTTGAGTCATGATGATCCTTCGGCGTTGTCGCTCTTCAGGGAAGTCCGGGCTGCAAACAAGTCACCCTGCCCGTCCAGTATTGTGCGGGCCGTCGCCCTTATTAACGCATGGGCACGCTCGCTGAAAGCCTCGTCATACGCACACGCCTCCAGATGTCCGGTCAGCGCAACCAGATTGGCCAAGGCTTCGTTGAGAGCATTCGTCACGTCTTGCAAGCGGGCTGATTCGTCAGTNTGGTGTTCGAGCCGGGCGGTTGCCGCGCCCTCTGCGCGTGCCTCGGCCANCATGTCCAGCAATTCCGGCGTCGTCAGCTTCACCGGCGGGTCGACCTCAACCGGCTTCATCGTATCGGCAGTGAAATCGCTGCGAAACTCAAACGGTGTAACGGATTTGACGGCGCGGTGGATCATTCGACGAGTTCATCCTCGTCNTGCGGGCGTCCTGCGCGNATGTCGCCGCGTTCGATCAGAGTGCGCGCCAGATCAACCAGCTCCATACGAGCGGTCTCGACTTCACTGCGGCGAACCGAGCCGAGCATGACNATCTCTTCGCGCAGCAGCTCGCCCGCGCGCTGGGTCATGTTGCGGAAGAAAGCCGCCTGCGTCTCTTCTCGCGCNCCTTTCAGCGCAAAGGTCAGCCGCGTACGGTCTGCCGCTGCCAGCANGGTTTGCAGACCGCCGGCATCCAGAGCGGCAAGATCATCAAACGTAAACATCAGGGAACGCACACGCTCACCTGACCCTGGCTCCGCCGTTTCAAGTGCAGACAGCAAATCTGTCTCTGCGCGGCTATCCATCCGGTCGAAGATACGGGCCACGCCCTCATGACCGCCGCTGCGCGCAGATGGCGCAGCATTGTTCATCCAGCCACCGACAGCCGCNTCAAGGGCCGTGATCGCCGCNGGATGTGCAGGCCCGATATGCAGNAAGCGTTGCATGACGTCGACGGCGAGCGGTCTTTCCAGCGATTTCAGCAAACGNGCCGAGGCCGCCCCGTCCAGTTTCGACACCATGAGCGCCAGNGTCTGNGGATGCTGGCCTTCAGCAAGGTTCAGCAGATCGCGGGTCTCGAGTTCCGATGCGCTGGCCCAGACCGAGTTCTGATTGAATATGTCAGCTTCCGGCGTCTGGTGCGCCTGTTTGTAGGTCTCCAGCGTACTGGCATCTTCGCGCTGATTGTCATCCAGCGCGTCCATTGCGGCAGACAAAGCGCGCGCTTCCTGAGCGCTCAATTCATTCCAGACAGGTGCAGCTTCCGGGCCGAGCGCGCGCATCAGGCGTGCCGACCGGGCCAATCCGGTTTCCTTGCGCGGACGGGNAATGGCGAGCGCGGTCATGCGGCGCCCCCTTCTCCGCGCATCCAGCTGCGCAGGATGGAAGCTGTCCGGGCTGGATCCTTGCGCACCAGNGCCGCCGCATCAGGATCGGCTTGGCGNACGGTGCGTGGTGNGGTCGGCGCAGGAATGATCTCGGCTGTGTCACTGCGCGCTGTCTTCGTTTCAGCGGCGGGCGTATCTTGGGAAACGCTGACAGCCTCATCGGCGGGCGCACGAAAACCGACCCAGGCCAGCAGGCTGCAAAGCAACGCATAGAGGCCGAGTTCCGTCCAACCGGCCGCATCCGGACGCCCGGCAACGCCGCGCGCGAATTCTGCCTGCTCGATGACGAGTTGGTCGCCGGCTTCCGGCGACAGAAGCAACGCAGATGTCGCCAGGCGTTGCAGGGTCGGCGCGGTTTCTGCGGCCGTGCTTTCCAGCAGGATGAGGACAGATCGGCCAGACCCGCCATCGCCTGTAACGGACAGGCGAATATTCCCATTTCCGGCGACTGGCTCCAGAATCCCCATGAGCGAGGCTTCAATGGTGGAGCCCGGCACCCAGGCCTCGACGGGATGGGTAAACAGGTCTGCGCCGCGCCAGGAGCTGAGCACAACTGCAATCACAAGCGCAAACAGCGCGACCGCTCGTGTGGAGAGCATCGCGCTGTTTCTAAGTCTGACAAGCCTGTTTTCCATCAGAAACTCCCCATACCGGCGTGGTTTTCCGGCATTCAGGGACCAGTGATAGGCGCTGGCTTGTAAATTTGAGTTTAACGAAAAAACTTTCCGTTAAACATGATCGCAGTCTAGCGGCGGTATTGTTGCAAGCGTGTTGTACGCAGGCCCTTGGTGCCGTGACGGGAGTAAAGCTTTTCCCACGTCTCGAATTCTTCATCGCTCAGGCTGTAGCGATCGCAGGCTGCCTTGCGGCTCAGGAGCCCCCCTGAGACTGCAGCAACGACTTCAGCTTTGCGACGGGTAACCCAGCGGGAAATATTCGGCGACGGAAGATCCGCCAGGGTCAGCATCTGGCCATCCGGGCCGGGGACGCTGAGATTGCGAGTGTTTTGCTGTTCCATGTCCACACCATTCTAGTTGTCGTGACAGGACTGCCCGGTTTCTCCGGGCGCCATGAAGCAGACCATACAGGAGCAGTTTTAAGCCGAGGCATAAGCAACCTCGTCAGTTTCACGGCACCGGTTAGAGGAATGTTTGGAAACCTGTACCGGGCCGGGACACTCGCCGGGAATCCGGCGGAAACATTACACAACTGATAAGTTTCACGCCGGGTTTGGCAGCAAATTCAACGCATCATTCTCGCGCGCCTGAGCCGCGTGACGGCGCAGCATGGTCAGGAACATCTCGTCGCCGCGCTCGGTCTGTTTCACCAGCATGGCAGCCCCGAATGCGACCGACATGCCGTAAAAGCTGAACCAGCGATAATGATCGTACAGCGCCTCGAACGGATAATCCCGGATGCCTGCCTCTTCCAATCGCGCATGATAGAAGCGCAGCAGCGCCAGCTCATGCTGTGGCCGGTCTTCCCGGGTCAGGCCCGCGCCGATGAAATACGCCACGTCACCGGCGGGCGCGCCTTTGCCGGCTGTCTGCCAATCGACAACGGCCAGCGGCTTGGGGGCCGTGTCCGCGCCGAACAGCATATTGTCGAGCCGGAAATCATTATGCGTCAGCGCATGCGGACCTTCATAACTCTCGCTCCAGGCAGGCAAGACAGCTGAATACGCATCCCCGACCAGAATATCATCCGCCTCCAGACGGTCACCATACCGCTCCTTGAAGCCATGCCACAGCCCCTGCACGGCCTCCGGTGCCAACGCAGGCGGCGGCGCCAGCTCACTCCCCTGCAACCAGGCATAAGTGTCCAGTGCAGGATCATTCCAATGGGCCGCATGCATGACCGCCGCGGCGGACAGCGCGCGTTCGGCTTCGGCCACGCTGCACCCTCGCAACTGGTCGCCCTGCTCTGATGGCGCCATATCTTCCATGATCAGGGCAAAGCGGTTCGTTTCTGCATCATAATCCGTGTAGAATGCTTTCGGCGTGATGACACCGGCCACTTTCGGGAAGGTGCGATAGAAATTCACCTCACGCTCGTAATGGCCAAGCATCTTCGCCGTCATCAGGCTTTCGGGACTGTCAGATGGAAATTTCCCGACAAGCGTTTCCGGCGCATTCGCGCCTTTGCGCGCGTAATCGAAAACGAAACGGACATTCTCGCCAATCTGGCCGGTGCCAATGGATTTTGCGGTCAGGCCTTTGACTTCGGCATCAATGCCGATCTCATCAAAAAGCGCGTTGAACCACCCCGCTTCAAGTGTCAGCGGGTTCGCGTCGAGGCCTGGTCGGCTCATTCATGTTTCCTCCGGTTTCGTTTCCTCAGTGGCAGTGTTTTCCTGCCTTTGTCTTGTCTTGCCCCAGCCGGTGAAGCGCTGCAGCCGCTCCATTCGCTCTTCAGCTTCGCGCAGCCCCTTGTCGAGCGCGGCCATCGTCCGCGCGAAATCGGCGCTGGTTTCCTTTCGCCAGGCACGTTCGGCCTTGTCGATCACGTATCCGATGGCAACAGATTTCAGCCCGGCAGGCGCGCCTGAGCGATTGTCCAGTCCGGCCGAAACCAGCGCCCAGTCGGCACTCCGCTTTCGGGCGATTGGCAATGAGAGCAAAAGAGACGGCGTACGATCCCGAAACTTCATCAGCGAGACCAGACCCGCCCGGTATTCTTCCATCGCTTCGAAGCGCAGCATGATGACATCGAACAATCGCTCGCGCGGGCTGTCATCCGCCGAAATGCCCTCCTCCGACATGGCCTTGTCGAAATAGGAGTCCGCATGCGCGGCCAGTGCGTCCTTGTCAGCAACGCCATGAAAGTCCGAGAGCTTTAGGTCAGCCGCCTCTGCAATCTCTGAAAGGGTGAGGTCTGCCCATTGCGTATCGGCGGCCAGTTCCAGTGCGGCGAGCAGGCCTTTTTCCAATATGCCTGCCTGATCCGTCATCCGGTTTCGCGTCCTCTAGTCGGGTTCCCTCGAAAGCTCCCGATCACGCGTAACCGCCGCGCGCAGGGCCTTTCTCAACAAGATAGGCATCCCACCGTCATCCATGAGGATGTCAAGGGCTGCTTGGGTGATGCCGCCGGGTGAAGTCACCATTTTCCTGAGCTCGTTCGGCGTCTGCCCGGACTCTTCCATCAGGGCCGCCGCGCCGATGATCGTCTCGACAGCCAGCCGCGCCGCCATCTCCTTCGGCACGCCCTCCGCCTCACCAGCTTCGGCCATCACTTCCGCCAGAAGGAAGACATAGGCTGGCCCGCAGCCGGAAATACCCGTTGCAGCGACCATGGTCTTTTCGTCCATCGGCCCTTCGACCAGTCCGAGCGGCGTCAGCAATTTGCGGGCGGCCTCGATATCGTCCTGCCCCAGCGAGGAAGCTGCGGCCAGCAAGGTGACACCCTTGCCGACACTTCCCGGCGTATTGGGCATGGCGCGAATGACGTGAGGTGTCCCGAGGCGGTCCTCAAGCTGGCCCAGCTTGATCCCGCCCATGACCGAAACAACCAGCGTTTTTTCACCGATGAAGGGCTTCATGCCTTCCGCCGCACGCGCAAATTGCTGTGGCTTCACACCCAGGACGACAATATCCGCTGGCGCAGGTTCAGGATTGAGAGAGACCAGCCCCTCCTCCGCCCAGGCCTGAACCTGTGGCGTGGGTCTCGGCGCAATGATGGCAAGGTTTGGCTTTGACCGTCCAGCCAACCATCCGGCCGCCAAAGCGCCGCCCATGCGCCCGGCCCCGATCAGGACAATCGATTTTCCCCGTGCCATAGGGCCCTGCTCAGGCTTCGCCCTGGGTTTCGAACATGACCGCGTCGATGGCCTCGCGCGGGCTCTTTCCGGCCCAGATCAGGAAGTTGAATGCCGGCACGAACCGGTCGACCGCGCTAACGGCTGCCGCGATCGTCGAACGGATTTCGCCCAGCGAGGCTTCATCCCGGTCCATCATGGAGAAGGTGTAGCGAAAGATCACCACGCCCTCATCGGCCCAATAGTCGAAGTGACCAAGCCAGAGGCGCTCATTCGCCATGATGATGAGTTCAGACAGCTGGCTGCGCTTGGCGGCAACCGGCTTCACGTCCAGAGTTACAGAAAAATGGATTGCAGCCGGCTCAGGGCGGAACGCGAACAGCGCGCCCATATCGCCCCAACGGGTCTCGGCGACCGCCTGAATGGTTCCTTCTTCATCGCGTTCGTGTTGCCACCCTGCGATTTCGAGGGCCTCTTCAACACGGTCGAGCGGATCCACTCCGGCAAATTCTTCGCGCGAAAGATCAAGGCTCATGAAAGTCTCCCCTGCTCTCTGGAGTCATGGACACAGGATTCGTGTCCAATGGCCATCCCTGTTGAAACGCGGCAGCGAACCCGCGTCCACCCCTGGTCAACAGGCAGGCAGTGATTGGTTGTGGGTTGGGCTATTCGGATTTGGCCGCCGATTCGAGCTCAGCCACCCGCGCCTCAAGGGCTTCCACCCGCTCCAGCGCGGTTGCCGCGAGGGTTTTGAGGGCCTCGACTTCGTCCCGCCCCGCAAGGTCCATATCCGCAATCAGGCCCTTCACACGCGCCTGCGCGGCTGTTTTCGCCTCCTCGCTGGCGGCCCGTGCAGCGCCCATCGCGCCCGTCATCAGGCCAGCAATGTCATCTAGCAGTGGATTTGTTGTGGCCATGCGGCTACTCCTTCGCGGCATCGGGCGGACAAGGTTTGGTTCCCCTATCAGATAGGTCCTCATCCATACAGGGAAAAGACGCTGCATGCTGGATATGATGAGCTTCGCTGCCACCCTCCTGCCCGCCGCGGCGCTGACCTTTCCGGATGTCAGCCCGGCACTTGTCTCCCTGGACCTCGGCTTTCTCGGCCTCGGCACGTTCCATCTGCGTTGGTACGCCCTTGGCTACATGGCCGGTATCGGCCTCGCCTGGTGGTATTGCGCGGCCATGATCCGCCGACCGCACCTGTTCGGTGGCACCAGTCCGCTGACCAAGGACCAGCTCGATGACATCATGTTCTGGATCATCCTGGGCATCATTCTGGGCGGGCGCTTTGGCTATGTCCTGTTCTATATGGTGCCGTACCAGTTTGACGTGATCGCGCAGAACCCGCTGACCATCTTCAAGATCTGGGATGGCGGCATGGCGTTTCATGGCGGTATTCTGGGCGTAACCATTGCGCTGGTCCTGTTTGCAAAACGCCGGAAAGTATCCCTCCTCTCCATCGGAGACATGGCGGGCGTTGTGGCGCCCATTGGCATTGCGCTTGTCCGTCTTGCCAATTTCGTCAACGCAGAACTCTATGGCCGCCACACCGACGCGCCCATCGGCATGGTGTTTCCGGAGGGCTATGTTCCGGGCTCAACCCCTCCCTCCTATAATTGGGAGACAGGCGACTGGGTCTATAATGGCAGCGAAATGGCGCGACATCCGAGCCAGCTTTATGAAAGCGTCCTCGAAGGCTGGCTGCCCCTGATCCTGTTGTCGGTGCTGATCTGGCGGTTCGGCGCACTGAAACGCCCCGGCCTCGTCGCCGGCCTGTTCCTGCTCATCTACGCGACGGGACGCACAATCGTGGAGAATTTCCGCATGCCCGACAGTTTCGTCGACGGCCTGCCGCAATGGATCACGATGGGCCAGCTGCTTTCCATCCCGATGTGGATCGGTGGCGCATGGCTCGTCTGGAACGCGCTCAAGAAAAAGCCCTCTGCCCAGAACTGACCTGCCATGACCCTGAAAGACCGCATCATCCGCCTGATCGAGACCGGCGGCCCCATTCCGGTTTCAACGTTCATGCAACTAGCCCTGCACGATCCGCAGGAAGGCTATTACGCCACGCGGCCCGGTCTCGGCACGGATTTCATCACCGCACCGGAAGTCAGCCAGGTGTTTGGTGAGCTGATTGGCCTCTGGGTCGTGCATGAATGGCGCGCCATGGGCACGCCGAACCCATTCCATCTGGTCGAGATCGGCCCCGGCCGCGGCACGCTGATGGCAGATGCGCTGCGCCTTGCTTACGTCGCCGGCGGTCGCGGATTCGCCGATGCCGCCCAGCTGACCCTGGTGGAGCCGAGCCCTGAGCTGCGCAGCCAGCAGGGCGAAAAACTGAAGGATTACGACCCGGTCTTCGTCGACACGCTGGCCAAGGTGTCTGCCGGACCAATGATTCTCGTCGCGAACGAATATCTGGACTGCCTGCCCGTCCGCCAGTTCCGCAAGGCGGAGGGCCAGTGGCGCGAATGCGTGGTCGGGCTGGATGATCAGGGCGAGCTGACATTCGGCCTGGCGGCAGACGAACAACGTGCACCCGAAGGGGCGGCCGAAACCTCAGAGGCGGTCGAGGTCCAGATCGGGTTTGATTTGCTGGTGGCTGATCTCGTTTCGCGCGCGGCACCAATGCGCGCCCTTTTTGTCGACTATGGGCCCGCCGACGCGACACCTGGCGACAGCCTGCGTGCCTTCAGCAATGGCGAACAGGTCTCCCCCCTCGCCCGTCCCGGCGAGACAGACCTGACAGTCGATGTCGATTTCGGTCGCCTGAAACGTCTGGCCACAAAGATCGGCCTCGACGTGGCAGGCCCGACCCCCCAAGGCATGTTTCTCATGGGGCTCGGCGCACAAGCGCGCCTGAACCAGCTGGTCGAAGCCAATCCGGACCATGCCGAGGCCATCTTCAACAACGCGCAGCGCCTGATCGATCCAAAGGATATGGGCAGCCGCTTCAAGGCAATCTGCCTCTCCACCACGGGCCTGCCCAAGCCTGTCGGGTTTTAAGGCGCCTAGTTGGCAATTGCCCCAATGTGCTGATCGACAAACCCGGCCATCGCACGCAGCGTTTCGATCCGTGTATCGCCATCAGAGAGCCAGTGATCCTCACCTTTCAACTCGACGAGAGTCACATCCTTGCCAGCTTTCTCGAGCGCNCGCTTCATGATCTCGCTCTGCTTAATTGGCACAACTGTATCATCCTTGCCGTGGATCAACAGGACNGGCGCCTGAAAGCGATCTGCGGACCGCGCAGGAGAAATTGAGTTTAACTTCTCGCGCTCGTCATCCAGATGGCCGACATTTTCCTGCCAGTAATCGATCACCCAATGGTCGCGCCCATAGTCCCATTTCACATCCCTCAGGAAAGGGCGCAGATCGGTCACAGGCGCAATCGCCACGACGCAGCTGTAGAGTTCCGGCGTGAATGCCCCGCCNGCCAGCGCCGCATATCCTCCATAACTGGCTCCNACGATGCAGACACGGTCCGGATCAGCCAATCCCTGCTCTACCAGCGCATTCAGGCCATCGGTGATATCATCCTGCATCTTGCCGCCCCATTCGCCTTTTCCAAGGTCTTCATGCTCCGAANAATACCCGGTCGATCCACGGAAATTGGGTTGCAGGACGAGATAGCCGCGATTGGCAAAATACTGCGCCATCCAGTCAAACGTCACCCGGTCATGGGATGCCGGACCGCCATGCGGCATGACAATAAGCGGNAGCGTATTGGCAGTGTGGAGGTCGGCGCCNGCGGGCCAGGTCAGGATAGCTGGAATGTTCAGTCCATCACGGGCGGTGTAGTTGACGGCCACCATCTGACTGATCGCNTCGGGAGGAATGTCNGCGCGCTCATCGGCAATCAGCGTCATCTGACCGGTCTCCAGATCCTGCAGGACATAACTACCCGGCGTATCGCTTCCATAAATCAGATAAAGCAATTTCGACCAATCATCTGTCCACGAAACAAGATGTACTGCAGCCGTTGAGAACTGGTTCACCAGTCCCGAAACGGCTGCATCCACATCTGGATCAAAAAACGTGTAGGATGGAACCGCTCCGGAATATTTGACACCCACAACGAACCTGTTCCCATCACGGATGACCCGCTCGATCATACCGCCTCTTCCGCCGAGAGTAATCGGCGTCTTGTTGCCGTCGAAATCCAGTTCGTAGACGTTTCCGGATTCCTCGTGTGTTTCGCCGTCGGAAAAGATCAGTGCAGACTTGTCGGACTTGATGCCGGTTACACCCGGCGGCGGCTGCGACGTTTCAAGCTCATAGATCAGCTCCCGGTTTCCGTTCAGGTACGTATAGACCCTGTAAGTGTCGGAACCGTTGTCGTAATCCTCCCGCGCGAGCACGGTACCGTCCGTATCCACAAACCAGTCGACTGTATCTCCCGTCCCGCTTTTGAAGAGGCGACCTTTGCCCGTCTTCATGTTGACGCGCACGAGGCTGTAGTTCGGGTCAGAGTAGCGGTCTCCCATCCACGCCGGCATGAAGATGTAGCCGGGGTCTGCGTCGTCGCCGACAATCTTTCCAAGCCCACCCTGCGCTGGATAGATATTGTCCGTACCCCGCAACAGAAACTTCAGTTTCTTGGTTTTGAGGTTGTATGAGAAGGCACCGGAATAATCGAACTCTCCGCGGAATCCGATCACGAATTTCGTTTCGGACGCCCGAATGATGATATTGTCTTCGTCCGCAAACCAAATGCCACGCGTGGCCACATCATCAATCTTGACGTGATACGATTTCTTACGCGTATGAAAATCAAAGGTCACCAGATAATCTGACCCATCGCGTCGCTCGGCATAGGCGACACGGTCTCCGCTCGGCGACAAATCCATGTAGCGGACAGACGGCAACTCACCATAAGATTCAAGCGGCGGGTGGCTCACATCAGCACTGGCAAAAATCTGTCCAAAACCCAGCCAAGCCGACAGAACGGCCAGAATCAAAACCCGCATACAAAACCCCTATAAGTGACACATCACACTATTTATGATGGAGCCGAATGGCAACGCTGGACGCGCCTTTCCCTGAACACCCCCCCTTCCGCTGCGCGAGGCGGGCTTGGCATCGGGCGTGCGGCCCCCATGTCTTGGCTGAGCAAGACAAAGGGCCTTGATGTGGCTGAACTCTCCATTCTCGAACTTGGCCGTGTGCGCCAGGGCTTTACCCGCGCGGACGCCCTGAATGATGCCAGACGCGTCGCCCAACATGCCGAGCAATATGGCTACAAGCGTTTCTGGGTGGCCGAGCACCACAACATGGCGGCAGTCACCACGGCGGCGACCTCCCTCGTCGTGTCGCATATCGCGGCGGGCACGAAAACGATCCGCGTCGGCGCGGGCGGCATCATGCTGCCCAACCATGCGCCCTACATCATCGCCGAACAGTTCGGCACGCTGGAGGCGCTGTATCCGGGTCGGATCGATCTCGGCCTTGGCCGCGCGCCCGGCACCGACCAGATGACGCTGCGCGCCTTGCGGCGGGACGTGAACAGCGCCGACCGCTTCCCGCAGGACGTGCTGGAATTGCAAGCCTGGCTCGGCCCGGTCGAAGACGGCCAGAAGATCGAAGCCGTGCCGGGCTCGAACTCCAATGTGCCACTCTGGATTCTGGGCTCCAGCCTTTTCGGAGCCCAGGTCGCGGCCGCCTATGGCATGCCTTACGGGTTTGCATCGCATTTTGCACCGCAGGCATTGGATGACGCGCTCGCCACTTATCGCGCCAATTTCCAGCCCTCAGCTCAGCTTGAAAAGCCTTATGCGCTGATCGGCGTGAACATCATCGCGGCGGAAACGACTGAGGAGGCGAAATATCTCGCTACATCTCAGCAAATGTCATTTGCCAATCTGGTGCGCGGCGAGCGGAAGCTTACCCAGCCACCGATTGACGACATCGACACCTATTGGACACCGGAAGAGAAACTGCGCGCCCAGCATATGCTGAATTTCAGCATCATAGGGGACCGTGATGAGATCAAACGCGGTGTCGACGCGCTGCTCGAACGCACAAATGCCGACGAGTTGATGATCGTCTCGGACATGTATGATGTCGACAAGCGCCTGCGCTCATTCGAGATTATCGCGGATGTCGTTAAAAACTGATCCGTCAGCCTGTCCGGCTTGGATCAGGATGGGCGCTTGATCACATTATGGTCGTCCAGCAGCACGACATTCGGCGCATGCTGGCGGGCCTTGTCAGCTTCAACGCCGGCAAATGCCGCGATGATGACCTTGTCGCCCACAGCGAAATGACGGGCCGCTGCACCGTTCACACCAATCGTCTTGGAGCCGCGCGGCGCTTCCAGCGCATAGGTCTGAATGCGGGCACCATTGGTCACGTTCCAGATATCCACACGCTCATTCGGCAGAATGCCGGATGCATCCAGCAGATCCTGGTCGATCGAGACCGAACCTTCATAGTGAAGGTCACACTGCGTAACGGTTGCAGAATGAAGCTTGGCTTTCAGCATATTGAGCAGCAAGGACGTACCCTCCGGAATTATGATGAGCGCTCTTTTTGCTCATATTGAGCATATAGGTGGGCCTGCCCCCTCGCGCAAGGGCGCTTATTGCATCGCAGCAAATATGAGTAAAGACGGATTGGCCGCTACAGGCTTCATCTTTGCGCGAGGTCAATCATGTGCCCGCTCACATTCCCCTATCGCTGGATTTTACCCGTAAACCGCTCGCCTTCCACGAATCCCTCTGTTAACTATCGGTAAGGCCGGGGAGAGCTTCTAAGGGGACCAACACCATGAAACAGACGTCAGCAGCAGTCCTGGCCGCATCGCTCATCGTGGCCGGGTGCGCCTCCAGTCCGACGTCCGGCTCCTCTTCGCCGCCATCCACCTCGCCCACCAGCCCTTCGGGACCCGTTCGCGGAATCCCGAACCCGAATGACAATGATTTCCTTGGCGACCCGACCCCGACCGTTAATCGGCATACCGGTCGCGCGAGCAGCGGCGCTGTACCGGCCAAGGACTACCTGCCCTATATCGACGTCGCGATTGATGAGGCGGCCGTCTATTCCGAGTTCGGGGACATGCTGCAGGACAGGTACACTCGAATACAGATCGTGACGCTGAAACCGGACGCCTACGACATGGATGGTGTGACATCCGGCGTGCGCAGCCAGGAAACCGAAAGCCGCAATTACGACAAGGAAAGCCGCAACTGGATTTCCCGCATGATGTCCTCGCGCAGTATCACCCGCACACTGATCGCTGAGTTTGACGTGGCGAAGCCGGATATCACCGCAACCAATGCGCTCTTCTCGTCCACATTCTCTTCCAACAATCGCGAGGGGGAAAGCTGGACGACGAATGAAAGCCTCTCGGTCTATGCAACCCCCTATTTCAAGGTTGGTCCGAACACGACGATTGAAGCCCGCTTTCGTCTCCAACTGTCGGACGAGAAGGAATCGTCTGCCAGTGCCAATGTCATGGGCGCATTGACGACGGCCGCGAACCTGATCGCACCGACATCCACGCTGGTGACCTATTTCAACGCGCCACTGATGCAGGAGGCCTCGACCTTCCTGAACACCTCCACCAGCACATTGTTCGGCCAATCCATTACCGAGCAATCCGTCAGCGCCTTCTCCGTAAAGTCGTGGACGGACAAACCCATCCTTGTCGTGTCCGCCCAGATGCCAGATGCGAACGATATCAAGGATACGCGCAAGAAGGGCGCCATCGGCCAATGGGCCGTCTATCTCGACCAGCCCATCCCGTCGATCTTTACAGCTGGCGTGTCCGATGCCGGGTATCCGGATTATACTGGCGTGACGTCAGGCGACATTCTCGCCTTTGATGTGGGAGAGGATCTGACGGTGTATGATTACATCTTCTCCCGGCTCGATCTCGCTGACCGCATCTCCTATCTGAATGATACGGCAGACCCGGATGTTGCCGGATTGATCTGCAACCGGATCGAGCGCGGCCTGTCCGAAATCGGTTTCACGTCCTACGACGCGGCCGCTGCTGTGTGGGCCGCATCCGTCTCAGACCAATTCAATGGCAGCGCAAAGGCAGCCTTCCAGGGCGAAAACACCTGCGAAGCGATGATCCGCTGGCACGCGCTCGGCGGCTGAACCGGAACAAATCGGCCCGGGCCACGTCAATAGAGGCGAATATCCCTTCAGGAGCGCCTCATGCCAACATCCGTCAAAATTCTGCACACCGAACCCGTCACGCACGATGTGCGTCGCTACCGTGTTGAGAAACCCGACGGATTCCAGTTCGAGCCCGGTCAGGCAACCGAAATTGCGTTGGACAAGGATGGCTGGCGGGACGAAACGCGCCCCTTCACATTCACCGCCCTGCCCGATGCGGACACGCTCGAATTCACCATCAAATCCTATCACGATCATGACGGTGTCACGCACGAGTTATGGTCAATGCAAGCAGGAGACGCCCTCCTGCTGGACGAAGCGTGGGGCACGATCACTTACAAGGGCCCCGGCGTCTTCATTGCAGGCGGCGCGGGCGTCACGCCCTTCATCGCCATCTTGCGAAAGCTCGCCGCCGACGGAAAGTTGAACGGGCACACCCTGATCGCCTCTCACAAGACCGAGAAGGACATTATCCTGCGTGAAGAATTCGAGGCGATGGACGGGCTCGACTGCATCTGGACAGTCACGGGCCAGGACGGCTCGCCGCTTGATCGCGGGAAGATCGACAAGGGTTTCCTGCAGCACCATGTCCGAGACTTTGACCAGCAATTCTATGTCTGCGGCCCCGACAAGATGATCGACGACATCAAGAGCACGCTGAAAGACCTGGGCGCGGACGCAGACGGCATTACATTCGAGGAATAGGACCTCGCTTAGCGATACTGACAAGGCCGTGAAGTTGAGACCCGTCTTCCGGAATGCCAGAACCTCTTCATGCACCACGTCCTGATAATCAATGGGCACCAGCCCTTTCCAACGTCTTCCGGATCACTCAACGCGGCATTTGTCGAGCGCGCGAAAAGGCTGTTCGANGACTCAGGCTGGATTGTTCGGTCCAGGCGTGTTGCCGATGGATGGGACACGGAAGAAGAAGTCCGAAACCAGCTTTGGGCCGATGCCATCCTGTTCCAGTTTCCCTTGAATTCCATGGGCCTTCCCTGGCCGCTGAAGCGCTACCTCGATGAAGTGTACACGGCCGGCATGGACGGGCGCCTGTCGAAGGGCGACGGACGAAGCCGAAAAGACCCCTCCCGTCAGTATGGCAGTGGCGGAAGGATGACCGAGACACGCTACATGTTGTCACTGACCCTGAATGCGCCCGGGTCCGCCTTCAATAATCCTGAACAGGTCTTCTTCGAAGGTCGGTCAGTCGAAGACCTGCTCTGGCCAATCCATTTGAATTTCCGCTTTTTCGGGATGCAAGCCCGCCCCAGCTTTGCTGCGCACGACGTGTCAAAGGCACCCAACATCGAAGCCGATTTCGAACGGTTCGATGATCATTTGAAACAAGCGTTTTCGCTGGGCGGATCAGCCGCCTGAGGACAGGAAGTGCGCCACCACACGCCGTTTATGCGGCGCATCCCTGTGTTCGAACAGGTAAATTCCCTGCCAGGTGCCAAGAGCCATGTGTCCGCCCGTCACCGGAATCGAGAGCGACGTTTGTGTCAGGGCTGCCTTGATATGGGCGGGCATGTCGTCCGGCCCCTCGGTGCGGTGCACAAGGTAACTCATCGACGGGTCACTCGCATGCGGCACGAGCCGCCGGAAGAATGCCTGTAAATCACGCTGCACATCGGGATCTGCGTTTTCCTGAATGACGAGCGAGCAGGATGTGTGCTGGCAGAACAGGGTCAGCAAGCCGTCGCCTGCCCCTGCCACAAACTCCGCGGCATCGCGTGTAAATTCGTAAAGGCCGGAACCCCGGCTCTGAATCGTGAGTTGTGTCTGCATGCCTTCCGGATATCGCGCCCGACCCGGAGGATCAATCGCGACGTGAATTTGCAGGATGACGGGGTTTGGCGCAGCCTGTATCCAGATAGTAACGATAGTTGGATCAGCTCGGAGGTGGGACATGCGCTGGAAAGATGGACGTCGCGGCGGGAACGTTGAAGACAGGCGCGGCATGAGCGGCGGCAAGCTGGCCGGTGGCGGCATCGGTTTCGTGCTCATCGCCCTGGTTGTCTCCTATTTTCTTGGAATTGACCCACAGCCGCTCCTCGAAGCCGGAAGCGGCATGTCCAGCCAGCAGCAAACCGGCGATGTCGGCACACCGGAAGATGAGGCCGGCCAGTTCGTGGATGTTGTCGGCACCAATGTGAACGATGTCTGGGCGAACCTCTATGATGGCTACAAGAAGCCAAATGTCGTGATCTATTCCCAGGGCACCGGCACGGGCTGTGGCTATGGTCAGGCCGCGATGGGCCCCTTCTACTGCCCCGCTGACCAGACCATCTATCTGGACCTGTCTTTCTGGCAGCAGATGGAGACCCAGCTTGGCGCATCCGGCGCAGACTTCGCCCGCGCCTATGTCATCGCGCATGAGTTTGGTCATCACGTTCAGACCCTTACGGGTGCGTCCCAGCAAGTGCGCCAGGCGCAACAGCGCGCCGGCAGCCAGGCAGAAGCGAACAAGTATTCGGTCGCACTGGAACTGCAGGCAGACTGCTATGCAGGCGTGTGGGCCGCCCATGCCGCCACGGCATCAAATGGAAGGGTTGCGCTGGAGCGCGGCGACATGGAAGAAGGACTGAAAACAGCCAATGCCATTGGCGACGACATGCTGCAGAAGCGTTCTCAGGGTCGCGTCACCCCAGAAGCGTTCACGCACGGCTCTGCCGAACAGCGCATGGAGTGGCTGAGCCGAGGCTATCAGACCGGCGATCCACGCCAGTGTGACACATTCAACTGAGCCCACCCGTTTCGGCGGAGGGCCGAGACAGGAAGGGAGACGCCGCGATGACCGACGGCAAGCCATTGGGATTTGACACCCAGCAAATTCACGCCGGAGCAAACCCGGATCCGGCCACCGGTGCCCGTCAGGTGCCGATCTACCAGACGACCGCCTATGTGTTCCGCGACGCGGACCATGCCGCCGCGCTCTTCGGCCTTCAGGAAGTTGGCTACATCTATTCCCGTCTTACCAACCCGACGGTTGGCGCGCTNGGCGACCGGATCGCCGCGCTCGAAGGCGGCGCTGGCGCAGTCTGCTGCTCCTCTGGCCACGCGGCCCAGATCATGGCGCTCTTCCCACTGATGGCGCCGGGCCGCAACATCGTCGCCTCCACCCGCCTCTATGGCGGAACGATCACCCAGTTCAGCCAGACCTTCAAACGCTTCGGCTGGTCCGCCACCTTTGTGGACTTTGACGATCTCGACGCCGTGAAGGCTGCGATCAATGACGACACGCGGGCCATCTTCTGTGAGACCATCGCCAATCCCGGCGGCTACATCACTGATCTGGACGCAATTGCCGAAATCGCCGACGGCGCAGGCATCCCGCTGATCGTCGACAATACGACAGCCACGCCNTATCTCTGCCGCCCGATCGAACATGGCGCGACGCTTGTTGTTCACTCTCTGACGAAATACATGACCGGCAATGGCACGGTGACCGGCGGGGCGATTGTCGATTCCGGAAAATTCGACTGGTCCGCCTCTGACAAGTTCCCGTCCCTGTCGCAACCGGAACCGGCCTATCACGGCCTGAATTTCCACGAGACGTTCGGCCCGGCGGCCTTCACCTTCCACGGCATNGCCATCGGCCTGCGCGACCTTGGCATGACGCTGAACCCGCAAGCTGCGCACTATACGTTGATGGGCATCGAAACGCTCTCCATGCGGATGGAAAAGCATGTCGCAAATGCGAAGAAGATTGCCGCCTGGCTGGAAGGCCATGACGCTGTGGCAGGCGTCACCTATGCCGGGCTGGACTCCTCACCCTACAAAGATCGCGTGCCGAAGATCTGCCCGAAAGGCGCAGGGGCNCTGTTCACCGTCCAGCTGAAGGACGGTTATGAGGGCTGCACGAAATTTGTCGGCAATCTTCAGCTGTTCAGCCATGTGGCGAACCTTGGCGACGCGCGCAGCCTGGTCATCCACCCAGCCTCGACCACGCACCGCCAGCTGACACAGGCCCAGCAGATCGCCGCGGGCGCCGCCCCTGACACGGTCCGCCTCTCCATCGGCATCGAAGACGCCGACGATTTGATCGCAGATCTGGATCAGGCGCTGAAGGCTTAGACGCCTCACAAAACACAAAAAAGGCGGCCTCGACGGGCCGCCTTTTTCATGTTCGGTACACTTCTGCTCTTAAGTATCCAGGAAACTCCGCAGTTTGCGGCTGCGGCTCGGATGCTTCAGCTTGCGGAGCGCTTTCGCCTCAATCTGGCGAATACGTTCGCGCGTCACGCTGAACTGCTGGCCGACTTCTTCCAGCGTGTGGTCCGTGTTCATACCAATACCGAAGCGCATGCGCAGCACGCGTTCTTCACGCGGGGTGAGCGAGGCGAGCACGCGCGTCGTTGTTTCGCGTAGGTTTGACTGGATCGCGGCGTCGACGGGCAGAAGCGCCATCTTGTCCTCGATGAAGTCGCCAAGGTTTGAATCCTCGTCGTCGCCAATTGGCGTCTCCAGGGAGATCGGCTCTTTCGCGATCTTCAGAACCTTGCGGATCTTCTCCAGCGGCAGGCCCAGCTTCTCGGCGAGCTCCTCCGGGGTCGGCTCGCGGCCGATCTCGTGCAGCATCTGGCGCTGGGTACGGATGATCTTGTTGATCGTCTCTATCATGTGCACCGGGATACGGATCGTGCGCGCCTGGTCCGCAATGGACCGGGTGATCGCCTGACGGATCCACCAGGTCGCATAGGTCGANAATTTGTAACCGCGGCGATATTCGAACTTATCCACCGCCTTCATCAGGCCGATATTGCCTTCCTGAATTAGGTCGAGGAATTGCAGGCCGCGATTGGTATATTTCTTCGCGATGGAAATCACGAGGCGGAGGTTTGCCTCAACCATTTCCTTCTTCGCGATACGGGCCTCGCGCTCGCCCTTCTGCACCGTCTGGACGATGCGGCGGAAATCATCAATCGGAATACCGATTTCCTGGGCAATCTCTGAGATATTGTCCCGGCTCTCGGTGATCTCGGCTTCCTTGCCCTCGGCAAAGCGTTTCCACTTGGCAGACAGGCCTTTGACCTGGTCCAGCCAGTCGGGCTCCAGCTCGCGGCCGAAATAGTTTTCGAGGAATTCCTTGCGCGGCACGCCATAGGCATCGCCCATGCGCATCAGCTTGCCTTCCATGCCCATCAGCTTCTTGTTGATGGCATAGAGCTGTTCGACCAGCGCTTCGATCCGGGCATTGTTGATGTGGATCGTTTTCAGGTTTTCGACGATGGAATTGGAAAGCTCGTCATACTCTTCCTGTGCCTTCGGCGTCAGGTCCTTGCCTTCCAGCCGACGGGTAACGAGCTTGTCCTGCAGCTTGCGATACTTCGCAAAGTCGTCAGCAATCTCGTCCAGCTTGGCCAGAACGCCATCGCGCAGCTCGGCCTCCATGGCGGACATGGACATCGCCGCAGCATCATCCTCATCCTCGTCATCATCGTCTGAGGAGTCTTCGCCTTCGGCTTTCGCTTCGTCGGCTTCGTCTTCCTCTTCCTTGGGCTTGGGCTCAGGCGGCGGGTTTTCCGCGCCATAGGTCGCCTCAAGATCGATCAGGTCACGCAGCAGGATCCGCTCATTCACGAGCTCGTCGCGCCACACCATCATGGCTTCGAAGGTCAGCGGGCTTTCGCACAGGCCGCGGATCATCGCGTCGCGGCCAGCCTCGATGCGCTTGGCAATGGCGATCTCGCCTTCGCGGGACAGCAATTCCACCGCGCCCATCTCGCGCAGGTACATGCGCACCGGGTCATCGGTCCGGTCAGAACCGCGGGCGTTGCCTTTCTTGGCCACGACCTTCTTGTCTTCGATCTTGGTGAGCGCCTTGCCCTCGGCTTCGGCCTCTTCCTCGTTCTCGACCACGGCGATGCCCATTTCGGAAATCTGGGACATCACGTCCTCGATCTGGTCCGAGGTCATCTCGTCATTGGGGAGAAGGGCATTGATTTCATCATGCGTGATGAAGCCGCGCTTCTGAGCGCGTTTCAGGACCTTCTTGACGTCTGTCGCACTGAAGTCGACCAGGCCGTTTTCATTGTCCTTGTCGTCTTCACGGTCGCCGTCACCTGAGACGTTCTTTTTCTTGGTGGCTGTTGCCATTCAATTCTCTCCTGTGAGGAACCGGCTGCGCCTGCCGGAACCCTCCCGAAATATTGCCTGCCCTGTTAGCTTTCGCTGACTGATCCTGCTGCCTTGTTCATGCGGCCCCGTGGGGCCGTTCGGTTCTCAACGGGCCTGAGACGCCTGTGCCATACCGGTGACAACAGGGTCGATCCATCGCACGCAGCATCTTTCATGCCACGGTCAGAACCAGCCGCGTGTGAACGTCCGTCTACCATGTGGTGCTCGGTGGCCTTGGGCCAGTCCTTTGCCTCGGGTTCTTTGACCGCGTTCAGAGGCGTCTTTGGATCGTCGTTGAGCAATTTGGCAGCGCGCATGTTCCCAAGTTACGATAAATGGGCACGGAATGCGTTGCGGTCAATAGGTTTTCCTGCGTTTCGGTCCGGATTGCCTACTCGTTGGACCCATCCTGCTTGAACCAGGGGTTTTTCTCTTCGAACTGTTTCCAGAAATCGCCGATATTGGCCTTGCCCATCGCCTTTTCCTGCTGGTCGACCAGAACCCGTTCCTCATGCGCCTTGCGCCGCTCTGCCACCAGTCGCCGCTTCAGTTTCAGGCGGCGCACCTCGTCGTCCGCAGATGGGGCCGTGTCGACGGGAATGAAGACCTCGATGGCAGCCTTCCAGGACTTGTAGGCTGGCTCGTCTGTCCGAATGCGAGAAATGCGGGTCATGTCGATCTGCGACAGCTCATGCTCATGCCCCTCGCGCACCAGCAGGTCACACACGGCCTGCAGGCTGAGCTCCTCATCCTCGATCAGGAAGTCGACAATCACGTCGCGCAGCCGGTTCGACATCGGATTGCGGAAATCGGCTGCAATCAGGATCTCCTCCATGCCNGACAGGATGGCAGGGCTCATCACCGCCTGCATCAGCAGAAGCACGCCGGGGTTTTGGCGGCCGCCCTTATTCGCCTGAATACCCGGCTGNGNNCCAAAGGCCGGCGCGCCGCCCTGCCCCCGGCCACCGGGCTTGCCCTTGGTAAATCCATTCTGCCGCTTGGCTTGGCGCAGCTGCCAGAAATGGTCTCGCATCCGCGATTTCAGATCGCGCTCATAGGCNGCCTTCACGCCAGGATGCTTGATCTGTGCCGCCGCCTGCATCAGGCGCGCCTCCAGTCCCGCCTGACGCTCCGGCGTGTCCAGCGGCTCCGCATCGCGCTCGCGCAGCCAAAGCAGTTCTGACAATGGAATGCGCGCTTCCAGCGCTTCGCCCATCGCCACGGGCCCGCGCTCACGGATCAGGTCGTCCGGATCCATGCCATCCGGCAGCAGCACGAAAAACAATGACCGCCCNGGCTCGACATGCGGCAGCGCCCGATCCACCGCGCGATAGGCTGCGCCAAGCCCCGCCCGGTCGCCATCAAAACACAGGACGGGCTCCGGACCGGCGCGCCAGAGCAGGCTGATCTGCTCCTCGGTCAGCGCCGTGCCGAGCGGGGCAACCGCCTGTCCGAAACCGGCTTCGGTCAATGCGATGGCGTCCATATAACCTTCGCAGACAATCAGGCCGCCGCCCTCGCCATGCCCCAGAGCTTCACGGGCCGCCTTGTAGCGGTAGAGCACGCGGGATTTGTGGAATAGCGGCGTATCGCCGGAATTCANNTATTTCGGCTTCGCATCCGGCGTCAGCGCACGGCCACCAAAGGCGATGATCCCNCCCCGGCTNTCCGGAATGGGGAACATCAGGCGNCCCCGGAATGCGTCATAGGGCTCACCGCCGCGATCACTTTCCTTGGTCAGGCCCGCNTCNAGNATCTCGGCCTGTGTGAAGCCTTCGGCCTTCAANTGNGCGCTTGTCTTGCGCCAATCATCCGGNGCATAGCCCAGCCGGTGACGCTTCCAGGCGGCAGGCTTCAACCCGCGCCCTTCAAGATATTCCCGCGCGCNGGCACCTTCAGAGGATTGCAGCCTCTCTTCGAAATAGGCCGCCGCCGCCTCGCAGACCTCCTGCAGGCGCTTGCGATGATCATAGGCTTCGGCAGCGCGCGGATCTGCCNTGGGCAGTTCCATGCCGGCTTCNTCGGCCAGCTTCTCGACCGCCTCCATGAAGGACAGGCGCTCNGTTTCCATCACGAAGCTGATAACGTCGCCGCCCATGCCGGACGAGAAGCATTTGAAGATGCGCTTCTGGTCGTTGACGTAAAAGCTTGGCGTCTTCTCTGCGGTGAATGGCGACAGGCCGACCCATTCCTTGCCCTTTTTTGTCAGCTTCACCTTGCGGCCGATCACGTCCGAAGGCCGGATACGGGCCTTCAGCTCATCAACAAAACCATCAGGGATGCGGACAGTNGAACTCATNGTTTGGCAGTTTACCTTCATTGGCGCGGCGGGGAAACGCTNTCGCCCAGATGTGTCGGTGGAAAAACAGAAAAAGGGCCCCGCGCCAGCAGGGCCCCCTTCTTTGATCAAATGTCAGATCAATTAGTCGATGTCAGCGGTAAAGCTCATCGCGTTGGTAAANTCTTCCTCAGANAGGTCGATCATCATTTCACCNTCGCTGTCGCCTTGCGACACGACGATCTTCGCCGGGTTGATCAGGAANCGCTCATCCGTGACAGCATCGACGATGCCGTTCGAAACCACGGCGTACTTGGCCGTACCATCCGTCTTCATGATCATGTCCGTCACGCGAACATCCTTGTCATTGAAGCCGAGGCGGACATTCGTACCGGTCAGCTCGGACGCGAGNCGATAATCGTTCAGACCTTCCTGTTCGAACTCCTGCAGATCGTCCAGCATGTCCTCTGTCAGGTCCATGCGGGCTTCAGGCTCGCCTTCCTCGTCAAACCAGATCTCGGCCTGATCNAANGAAACCGTGTGGAGATCGCCGGCAAATCCATCGCGGATGACCAGCATTGGCTGCATGGTGCCTGACGCCAGAAGCACGTCTTCAACTTCGCCAACTTCTTCGCCATTGGCATCAGTGACGTCTTCACCGATCAGCTCAGATGTCAGGAATTCGTCGGAGGCGAGCACGTAATCGTCACGCTCGATCTCAGCCTGGTCTGCATCGCCCATNGCGACCCGCGTATCGACNTNGAAATCGTCCTCGGTNGCGTCGCCGCTCGCATATTCAGCGTCATAAGCCGCTGTTTCGGTCATCACAGCCGANTCNTTGTCAGCGGTTTTCGTGTGGGTTTCNGCACCGGAACACGCNGCAGCACCCANCATCAGGGCAGCAGCACTCGTAGTCAGAAAAAGCCGTTTCATTTCAAAGTCCTTTCGTTGTCTATCAACACACAACAAACGGACCGCTCCCGGCCTTAGTTCCAACCTTTCGCAGAATTAACCAGCTCTGTACGGCTTATTTCGCCGCTTCCTTGTTNGCCGTGAGCGCCTTGCGCATCACCTTTCCGGCGGGGCCGGATTCGATCTTGCCGGGATAACGCTCTTTCAGCGCGGACATGCAGCGGCCAATGTCTTTCAGCTTGGTCGCGCCAAGATCCTCGACCACTTCTTCCACGGCGGCTTCCAGCGCCTTGGTGCACAAAGGCTCCGGCAGAAACTTCCGGATGATCTCGATTTCTTCGCGCTCGCGCATCGCATCTTCAATGCGGCAGGCTTCATCATGCTCGCGCGCGGCTGTTTCACGNTGGGCAATCATGGTTTCCAGCACGTTGCGCACATCGGCGTCCGGGCAGCCCTCGGTGTCGCCGCGCCCACGCGCGCAGACATCCCTGTCCCGAATGGCAGCGTCGATGAGACGAAGCGTGGACAAACGGGTCGTGCACCCTTCGTCTTTCTCACGTTCCGCATTCAGCGCCTGCGCAACACGAGCCTTCAAGGTCATCATGTCAGATTTGTCTTCGTGGCCCATTCAAAATACGCCTTTCACACCAACAACGTCTTACTATGCTTGACGTTGCGGGGACTCAGTCCCATTACCCGGAAAATATGTCGTCAGAAGGTATTAACCGTCTGACAATGATCCCGGAAGGCAAGCCAAATATGTCCGAACAGAGCAAAAAGCAAGCCAGCACAACCGCCACGGGAGCCATCGCCTTGTCTGATGGCACTATTTTCCTGGGGACAGGCGCAGGCGCCGAAGGTGTTCATGTGGGTGAACTCTGCTTCAACACCGCGATCACAGGCTATCAGGAGATCCTGACAGACCCCTCCTACTCCTCCCAGATCGTGCTGTTCACCTTCCCGCACATCGGCAATGTGGGCTCAAACCCTGACGACCATGAGGAATCCTCGGCGCCGGGCGCAAATGGCGCTTGCGGCACGATCTTCCGCGAACCCATCACACCGGCTTCCAATTGGCGTTCCGGCGAGGAATTCGGCGACTGGCTGGCCCGCCGCAACATCGTGGCCCTGTCCGGCGTCGACACGCGCGCCATCACTCGCCTCGTACGCGAGCAAGGCATGCAGAAGGCAGCGATCTGCAACAAGCCAGACGGCAATATCGATCTTGATGCTCTGGTTGAAGCCGCGCGCGGCTGGCAAGGGCTGGAGACAGCCGATCTGGCGGCCGATGTCGACACCGACACACCTTTTGAAAACGCTCAGCGCCTCTGGCAAGTAGCCGGCGGTTTCAGCGACATGGAAAACGCCGACCATCACGTCGTGGTCGTGGATTTCGGCGTGAAGAAGAACATCCTGCGCAACCTCGCCCAGGTCGGCATCCGCACCAGCGTCGTGAATGGCGATGCCACCGCCGAAGAGATCTTCGCCCTGAACCCTGATGGCGTGGTCTTCTCGAACGGCCCCGGCGATCCGGCGGCCACCATCGCGCGTTCCGGCGACATGATCCGCGCCGTCATCGACAAGGGCCTGCCGATCCTCGGCATCTGNCTNGGCCACCAATTGCTGGCCCTGTCGCTGGGCGCGAAGACCATGAAAATGGCGCAAGGCCATCATGGCGCGAACCACCCGGTAAAAGACCTGGCGACCGGCAAGGTCGAGATCGTGTCCATGAATCACGGCTTTACAGTTGATCCGTCGACGCTTCCGGCAGGCGTGGAAGAAAGCCANCGCTCGCTGTTCGACGGCACGAATTCCGGCCTCGCCGTGAAAGACCGCCCGATCATCTCCGTGCAGCATCANCCGGAGGCGAGCCCCGGCCCGCAGGACAGCTTCTACCTGTTCCAGCGCTTTGCGGACCTGATGGCGGCGCACAAGGCCTGATCCGGCCAACGCGCTCCCGACAATTGACCCACCGATGATCGCCCCTCCTCCCCTCCCGGGTGACAACCGTATCGGCTGCGTGGTGGATGACCTCGCCGACAAAGGCTGGTCATGGCATCCCGGCCTGCTGCCGGACACCTTGTTGCGAGCCCTGCGCGAAGAGATCGAGACGCTGGATGCGGAGGCCGCGCTGGCGCCTGCCGGTATTGGCCGCGACGATGCCTTTCAGGTCGACCGCTCCATTCGCAAGACCCGCATTACNTGGCTGGACGATTCAAGCGATGCGCAGCGCGCCTTCTCGGCCTGGGCCGAAACCTGGCGACAGGCGCTCAATCGCCATCTGATGCTGGGCCTGTTCGAATTCGANGCCTGTTTNGCCGTCTATCCGGAAGGCGGCTTCTATGATCGCCATCTCGACAGTTTTGAAGGCGCGCGAAACCGTATCGTGTCGCTGGTTGTCTATCTCAATGACACATGGGACGCAGCCGATGGCGGCGCCCTGCTCGTCTGGCCGGAAGGGGCAAGCGAAGACGCGCCGCATGTCGCCACGCTCGTGCCGGAAGGCGGCGGGGTCGTGATGATGCTNTCAGAGACAATCCCTCACGCCGTGCAGCGCACCGAGCGCCTGCGCTACGCGATTGCGGGCTGGTGGCGCGTCAATCCCGNGACCGATGGCATACCGATCCCGATATCGTGAGCGGCAGACTATTTCATCTGGCGCAGCATGCTATCCAGCGCGCAGCAAATCGAATCCACGGTAACGCCGTCTATGTTGCGGGCAAGCGCCAGGCCTGCCCCGTGCAANGCCCCCTGNACAATAACGGAAAGCGTTGAAGCGCGGTCGTCGGCGATCAAACCGCGCTGAACGAGATACCCGATCGCCGAGCGCACGACTTCTCGTCCGACATCTCTCTCATTCGACATCCANTCCGTCATGCCGAGCACACCCCGCCCTTCAATCAGGACAATGCGCTGGAAATCCGGCCGCGTGGTCCATTCCAGATAGCGACGGCACCCTGCGAGGATCGCCTGGTAGGGATCGTCCGGAGACCGGTTGGCAAGCGCAGCTTTCTGCGTATCCCTCGCCATGTCGGTCTGCAGATTGGTCCAGACTTCAAGATACAGGGCCTGCTTGTTCTCGAAATGGTGGAACAGCGCCCCTTTNGTAATNCCGGCATCAGCGACGATGCTGGACAGGCTCGCTTCAAANCCCTCCGAGGCAAAGCGCTGCCGGGCCGCTTCCAGGATGGCGGCGCGCGTTTCGGGAGCATTTCTCGTTCTTGATCTGGNCATATTAGCTTTGCGGTTGTCGAGCTAACATACCAGTGGTATGTAAAAACACCAATGTGGAGGTTCAGAAGCACTGAGTTTCTGGATCGGTACCACCATCAAGACACCAGGCTGGGTGGCATACCGATACTGCATTGCCAAAGTGGGACGCGGGACGATTGTGGAGACAGACACCCTGTCTGGCTCCATGATCGTCTTTTCCATTTCAGGCTTTCTTGCACACAAACATGGCCATTTGGACAAAAGGGCCCACCGTGATGGCAGGCCCTTTCCGGATAGAATTGGGTGTCGCCTATTCGGCGGATGTGAACGNNACTTCAGCNGTCAGGGCATCTTCATCGCTCACGAAGCCAGGCTGGCCGGCACCAATTGAGAGAATTGCCGTGCTGCCTTCTGGCGTCACCGGATTGCCGTCGGTGTCGTAATAGCCGATCCGGTCTGGCGAGAGATCGAACTGAATCTCCGCGCTCTCGCCCGGTGCCAGCTCCACCACGTCAAAGGCGACCAGTTCAATGCGCGGTACGCCCTCATGCGCGCGGTCCTGATGCTGGATGTAGGCCTGCACCACTTCCCTGCCCGCCATGTCGCCGGAATTCGTCACCGTTGCGCTGACCGTCAGCGGCTCGGACGCATCATGCGTCTCCGGCACCGACAAGCCACCATAGGTGAAGTCGGTGTAGGACAGGCCATGCCCGAACGCGTANAGCGGCTCACCCTCAAAGTATTTGTAGGTCCGGTTCGCCATCGAATAATCGAGGAAGTCCGGCAAATCGTCGACTGACTTGTAGAACGTTACCGGCAAACGGCCAGACGGCGAGAAATCGCCCCAGAGCAATTCGGCGATTGCCTTGCCNGCCTGCTCGCCCGGATAGAAGGCCTGCACGATGGCCGGCAGGTTCTCATCTTCCCAGTTCAGTGCCATGGCGGAGCCTGAGAAGTTCACCATCACGACCGGCTTGCCCGTGGCGTGNAGTTTCTTCAGCAGCTTTTCCTGGCTTTCCGGCAGCTTGATGTGCGTACGGTCACCACCAAGGAAGCCGTCCAGCTCCACGCCCATCTCCTCGCCTTCCAGATTGGCATCGATGCCGCCGAAGAACAGGATCACATCCGCGCCTTCNGTTGCCGCCAGGGCTTCGGCTTCAAGATCGCGCGAAACATCCGTCCAGTTGAGATAGGCATACTTGTCCAGCTGATCGCGCGGCCAGCCACTGTCGAACTTCAACACCATGCGGACAGCGTAGGATTCGCCGGCCTGCATCTCGACATTGTCCATCTCGCCGACGGTTTCGCCATTGATGGTCACCTCGGTCCAGCGTGAGGGCTGGAAGCGATAGACACCATCCGTCTCCGGAACGATCACACCTTCCCAGGTTGCGCTGAACTCATCATTCAGACCGCTCGTGCTGGGCGTACGATCCCAGTAGAAATCGATGTTCGATTCGACCTGCTCCAGCGTCGGTGCGCCTTCGAGCTCCTTGTTGTCGTAATAGGCCGCCTTCACGCCGGACACGAGATTGCCATCCGCGTCTTCGTGGAAGAGCACCGATGCTGGCACAGGCTTGTAGTCCGAGTAATTGTCGCCAGCGATGGTAGATCCCACCGCATAGGTGACATTCTCTTCGCCGATCTTTGCCTTGATGCCCTCCAGCGCCGTGACGGGCTGCGTCGGGCGACCATAATAATTGGCAACCAGCGTCCACCAATTGTCGGCATTCGGACCAATNACGGCAACTTTNGTATCCGCNGCCAGGGGCAGNANGCCATCATTCTTCAGCAGGACAAGGGACTGACGCGCAGCATCTGCAGACAAGTTGATGTGCGGCTCACTGGCCACGATCTCGTGCGGTGTCTGCGCCCAGTGCACATCGGCAGGGTCATCATACATGCCAAGGCGGAACAGGGCGGTGTAAAGCCGCTCAACCGACTGGTCGATGGTCGCTTCATCGATCAGGCCTTGCGCCACGGCGTCTGGCAGGGCGTCCATCTTGTTGCCTTCGCCATCACCGCAATTGAGGTCCGTGCCCATCTTCACGGCGAGCGCGGCCGCTTCGGCGCGCGTATTCACATAATCATGTGCCGCATACGGCGCTTCACCCGCCGCATGCTTTTCCTCATCATAGTAAAAGTCACCAATCGCGCCGCAATCAGAGACGACATAGCCGTCAAACTTCAGTTCATCGCGCAACAGGTCGACCATCAGGCGTTCACTGCCACAGGCTGGTGCGCCCCAGACAGCATTGTACGCGCACATGACAGAGCCGACATCGGTCTCATCGAACGCCATCTTGAAGGCCGGCAGATAGGTTTCCCAGAGGTCGGCATCAGATGCGTGATAGTCATCGCGGTGGCGCGACGGCTCCGGCCCGGAATGCACAGCGTAATGCTTCACGGTCGCGATCGCCTTCAGGTATTTCTCGTCATCGCCCTGAATGCCGCTGATGAAATTCACGGCCATGCGGCCTGTCAGGAACGGATCTTCCCCATAGGTCTCCTGTCCCCTGCCCCAGCGCGGATCGCGGAAGATGTTGATGTTCGGAGACCAGAAGGTCAGGCCGCCATACATGGCGTAGACATCTTCAGAGGCGTAATAGTGATGCTTGGCGCGGCCCTCATCAGAGATGACCGTGGCCACATCCAGCATCAGGTCTTCATCCCAGGTGGCTGCCATGCCGATGGCCTGTGGGAAAACCGTGGCGTGGCCTGCGCGCGCGACGCCGTGCAGCGCCTCGTTCCACCAATTGTACTCATGTATGCCAAGGCGCGGAATGGCAGCGGCCTTGTCATACATCTGGCTGGCTTTTTCCTCCAGCGTCATGCGGCTGACGAGGTCTTTCGCCCGCGCTTCCGGGCTGAGGGAGGCGTCCATATAGGGCGGAATCTGTGGCGTCGCCTCGACCGGCGCTTCAACGAGGTCTGCCTGGGCTTCCTCGGCCGGGGCCGTCGCGCAGCCCGCAAGCAAAGCGACAGAGGCCGCAGCGCCTAATAAGTTGAATTTGTTGAGTATTCCATGCCGACGCATAGCCATGCCGTTCTCCCTGTGACGTTTCTCACGGGGCGAAATGGATCAATACGCCCCCTTATCGAGGCGTATTGTTGCACGCTAACATTTTTTTCGCCAGACGCTTTTTCGAGCTTTTTTTCAAGCGGCCTCAAACGGGCTTCAGCGTCTTGGGGTCCAAACCGCCCATGCGGCAGACCTCTTTCCACTCATTCGCCTTCACCGGCTGCACCGACAGGCGGAACGAGGTCACAAGGCTCATATCTTCCAGCTTCGGATTGGCCTTCACATCCTTCAGCTTCACAGGCTTGGGCATGTCGGCCAGCGCCTTGACGTGCACGCAGTCCCAGCGCGGGTCATCGGTTGTGGAATCCGGGGCGCTTTCGGCGCAGATCTCCACCACGCCAACCACTTCCAGCCCCTTGTTTGAATGATAGAAGAAAGCGCGGTCGCCGATCTTCATGTCGCGCATGAAATTGCGGGCCTGGTAGTTGCGGATGCCGTTCCACTCTTCGCCCTCATCGCCCTTGGCCTTTTGCTCGTCCCAGCTCCAGGCGTCGGGTTCGGATTTGAACAGCCAGTATTTCATCGGTCCTGCCTCGTCTTTTCTGCCACATCAGGAACTAACGGGATTCCGGGCAGCGTCCAGTGCTGCGCCGATCAGCCGGTCATACAGCTGCCAGCCCTTGTAGCGATACATGTCACGATCAACCCGCGCCCACGCATCGGCAAAGGCGTCGATATGGCCCGGCGTGGCCAGCGCGGCCCGCAGCGGATCATTCACCACGCGAATGGTGAACAGCACCGCGCCTGTCTCCGGCATCTTGCGGATCGTCTGGCGCTCCACCCGAAGATGAAGCTGGTCCAGCGCATCCGCCTCGGCCATCTCCGCCGCCATTTCCTTCAGGGGCGCAGAGCTGGGCGTGAACCGCGCATTGCCTGGCTGGACCGACCAATTGCACCGCTCAAGGATGAAATCCGGGCGCAGGCCGTCAAAGATGCGGGAGATGCGCTTTGCCAGTCCGGGATCGCCGCCGGGCACCGGGCTGTGCAGGCCGCCGAGCGGCTGCTCGAACTTTTCAGACAGGCGCCAATAGGTCGGCGCGCACAGGCTGGCGGCTCTCAATCGCCACAGCCCGTCTTCGCTGCGGATCATCACGCAGAGATCATCTGACACGGTGGAAGATGCCGCCTCCAGCGCCGTGGGCCAGTCATCGCGCGCAGGGCCGGCCACGGCCAGCACGGCCTCCGCCACTTCTGCCATCTCCGCATCCGCATCGCGCGCCGCGAACACGGCATCGCGCTGCTCCCGCATCAGGGCGCGCTTGTCGGTGAGCCATGACCCGGCCTCTGTATCCGGCAGCAACCAGGCCTCTGGCGCGATTGGCTTCAGCCCCGGCGCAATACCGGGTGGACCATCCAGGAAAGGCAGGTAGGGAGGCTGTCGCACGCCCGTGTTCTACACCGCGACGGCGCTGCCCCAGCTGACAAAGCCAGCAATCTTGGGCGTCGATGGCAGATACATGGTTTCAGCTTCGTCCAGTCGGAACCCCGCTGTCGCCAGCATGGCCTCAGTATCGCGCGTCAGGTGACAGCCGCCCGCCAGGGGCTTCCAGATCGGCTCGATCCGGCGCTGCCATTTCGCGACCCCTTCATCTGGCGCGAGGCCGTGTTCAGAGAACAGGATCTTCCCGCCGGGCTTCAGCACACGGCGGACTTCCTTCAGCGCCGCTTCCCAATCCGGGATGGTGCAGAGCACAAAGGTGATCACGACTGTGTCGATCGAATTGTCTTCGAGCGGAATGGATTCCGCGCCGGTCTGGAGAAAGTCAATATGGTGTCCAATGCCAAGGCTGCCAGCGGCTCGCCGCGCCTTGTCCAGCATCACTTCGGATGGCTCCAGCGCGTAAAGATGGTCAATCTTGCTGGCATCATACAGCGCGAAATTCGTGCCGGACCCTGACCCGATCTCCAGAACGCGGCCGCTTGCCTGCGGCACCACCTTCTCACGCTGCTTCATGATCGGCTTCGTCTGGCAAGCGCACGAGACCAGGTGCGGGACAACGTAACGGTCCCACGGGTTCACTGGGAAGACTCCTGCGTCGAGCTGTAACCCGGATAGCGCTGTTTCTGGATCAACACCTTCGTCGCTTCGCTGGGGCGCGCAATCAATGCGTCCTGAGAGATGTTCACCACATACTCGAACCCGTCGCCCATCGGCTGGTAGGTGGCTGAGCCGTATTGCGCATCAATGCCAAACCGCCCGCCCTGCTCCTGCGCCATGCGGTGCACGTCAAAGCCGGGATTGGCGGCCAGCGCGATTCCATTCGTCGTCGCCTCGGTCACCGCTTCCGGCGTGAACCGGCGCGACAGGCGGCCTTCGATAAAGTCGAGGCGGTAGATCGAGTCATAGCCGAGCATATTGGCCATGGGTTTGAACTTGATCACCTGCGCGCCGATTTCGAATTCATTGCCACGCAGGATCGGCTGGGCGCCATTCTCTTCCAGCAGCTTGCGGCCATCCGAGAAGGTCAGGTCCAGCACATAGGCGTTCTCTTCGCCTTCAACGGCTTCGAACTTGATGTTCGCTGCATAGCGTTCCTTGGTCAGGCGCTGATAAGTCTGCAGATTCAGGCCCGCAAAGGCCACGACGCCCGCCAGCGCCAGAAATGCGACCCCGAAGGTCAGCCGGAACGCCCCGGAACCCGCTTTCAGTTTTGCCAGTTTTCCGAAGCCCGCAAACAGCAGCATCAGGCCAATCACGGCCGCGATTGCTGGCAATATCCACCAGATCAGTCCCATTCAACCACACCTCCTGATAACAGGTCCGGATCGGCCCCGCCTTCCACCTGCCAATGACTATAACAGCTTCTTAACGTTTGTTTAGCGCATCGCGCAGCCTTCCGTTCCCTCGCAGTCCCCACCTGACTGAAAGCTGAACATGGTCATTTTTGAAGCAGTCGAAAACGACGCAAAGGAAAGTTCTATTTCCCCTGCCCAGTCCGGATAAATCCTGCTAACGCCCAGAATATGTCATTTCGCGATTTCGTCCTTCTCTTTGCCGTCTGCCTCGTCTGGGGCCTAAATATC
>NZ_NHCK01000052.1:0-7939 GCF_002172815.1 Hyphomonas sp. TMED31
TTTGTCGAAGGACAACGAGAAGATGGAGAAACTAACACGGACTATGTCCACAGAGGAGTGGCTCAGAGATCTTTCACCAGATCTTGGACACTGGCAGAGGATACGGAAGTTAGATCAGTTGAATTTGAGGATGGGTTGCTGACGATTGTTCTTGGTAGAATCGTCCCAGAGCATCATCAAAGAAAAGACTGGTTCTAAATAATTTCAGTCTCATATTATGATTATGAATAAAATTTTTATTGGACTTGCAGCACTTTTAATTTCTTCACCAGTTCTTGCTCATCCAAGAACTCCAAGAACTAGTTGGATATATTCTTATCCCGAAAAGGATGTAATGGTTCGACGTGATTGGAAACGATGTAAAAAAATCAAGTATACTACCAAATATGATAAGTTTGGATGGTATACTGAAAGACAAGTGACACCTCTAAAATCATGTTGGAAAACTCGAACTCATAAACACAACCATAATAATGTTAAATTGAAAGTGATCATTGGAAACTAAATAGTAGAGGCTACCCTTTAAATATTGCCGCCGCAGAGGGGCAACTGGCAAAATCCAGTTGACGCCCCTCCTTTTTATTGGTATAATATGTGGAGATAAAACTATACTATGTCTATCAAATTAGTTACATTAAAATCTGGAGAAGATATTATTTGTGACTTGGGAGAAGTTACTATTCCCGATAAAAATGAAGATTTGGAAAAGTTGGTGGCATATTCTATGAATATGCCATATGCAGTCAAACTTTCTAATCCCCAGACTCTTTATGAGGCAGTAGATTCTCAAGAACCAATGGTATCATTCTTTCCTTGGCAACCACTTTCTTCAGATACTGATATTTTAATTCCAATTGATTGGGTCGTTTGTATTACCAATCCAGCAAAATCAATTGAAAAAACCTATATTGATAGAGTTGATATATTTAAATCTCTGAGAGGTGAAGATGAAGCAGATTAAAATAATATCTTTAATGACGGGTCAGGTCTTCATTTCTGAAATTGAGGAAGTGGGGGCTGATATTGGAGAACCAGATTGTAAGTTGATAAAACCATTCATTATCGATAGTTCTTTAGAACTTCATAAGTACATGATAGAATTGACAGACAGTGAGGTTTTTATGATTAGTTCTGATAAAATATTAACACTTGCCGATCCAAATCAGAAAATTTTAAATCAATATGAGGAGTTGACAAACTAATGGCACTTTCCAAATCCGTAGAAGATTCTTTGAAAGAGGCAGAATCAAGTTTAAGAAATGCTTTAGCATTTGCAGCACGCCAAGAAAGGCCTATGGTTTGTAGTGTGATTGCTGATATGATTAGTAGAATTGAATCCCTTCAAAACACAGACTCTATTCTTGATAAGTTAGAAAATAGAAAACCGGGTGACAATGGGTTTTTTGGCACATTTTTTAATGATGAGGATGAATGAAGTTCTACACTAATGTTCAACTAATTGGTAATCAAGTTCTTGTTCGTGAAGTTGACAATGGAGTAAGAAAAGAATATAGAGATGAGTTTTTTCCAACTCTCTTTGTAAAATCAAAAAAGAATACAAAATACAAAACGTTGAATGAAGAATCGGTAGAACCAATTAAACCTGGAACTATACGTGACTGCAGAGAGTTTTTCAAGAAGTATGAAGATGTTGATGGATTTTCTGTTTATGGAAACGACAGATACATTTATCAATACATCTCTGAAAAATATCCTCAAGATGAGATTAAGTTCGATATTAGCCAAATTAAACTTGTAACAATTGATATTGAGGTCTCTTCCGAACAAGGATTCCCCGATGTTGAATCATGCCAAGAAGAAATATTGGCTATTACTATTCAGAATTATACTACAAAAGAGATTATTACTTGGGGTGCAAAACCATTTAATAATAAGCAGAAAAATGTAACATATCATTGTTGTCCTAGTGAATATCAATTGCTCAGTTCTTTTATTGAGTACTGGATGTCCGATGTTCCAGATGTTGTGACTGGATGGAACATTCAGTTCTATGATATTCCTTATCTTTGTAAAAGGTTGAATCGTGTTCTCGGCGAAAAACTAATGAAACGCTTTTCTAACTGGGGACTCGTTTCTCCTGGTGAAGTGTTTAAGAATGGCCGTAAGCACACAACATTTGATATTGGTGGACTTACTCAATTAGATTATCTAGATCTTTATAGAAAATTTACTTACAAAGCTCAAGAGTCATATCGTCTTGACTATATAGCTGAAGTGGAGTTGGGTCAGAAAAAACTTGACCACTCTGAGTTTGACACCTTTAAAGATTTCTATACTAAGGGGTGGCAGAAGTTTATTGAGTATAACATCGTTGACGTAGAACTTGTTGACCGATTGGAAGACAAGATGAAATTAATTGAACTCGCATTGACTATGGCCTATGATGCTAGGGTCAATTATGCGGATGTTTTCTATCAGGTTCGCATGTGGGATAATATTATTTACAATTACTTGAAAAAGCGCGATATTGTTATCCCCCCAAAGATTCGCTCCGATAAAAACGAAAAGTATGCTGGAGCATATGTCAAAGAACCGATTCCTGGAAAGTATGATTGGGTGGTTAGTTTTGACCTTAATAGTTTGTATCCTCATCTCATTATGCAATATAACATCTCGCCAGAGACCCTCTGCGATGAGAGACACCCAAGTGCGACGGTTGATCGAATACTTGAGGAGAANCTAAACTTTGAGATGTACAAGGACTATGCGGTATGTGCTAACGGGGCCATGTATCGGAAAGATGTTCGTGGATTTCTCCCAGAACTCATGGAAAAGATGTACGGTGATCGGGTCATCTTCAAGAAAAAGATGCTCAAGGCAAAGCAGCAGTATGAGAAGACTCCTACTAAGGCTCTTGAAAAAGAGATTGCCAGGTGCAACAATATTCAGATGGCAAAGAAAATATCCCTCAATAGTGCTTATGGTGCTATTGGTAATCAATACTTTAGATATTACAAACTAGCAAACGCCGAAGCGATCACACTTTCCGGCCAAGTCTCGATCCGGTGGATTGAGATGAGGATGAATGAATACCTAAATAAACTACTCTCTACTGAAGAGGTTGATTATGTTATCGCATCTGACACTGATTCAATCTATCTTGATATGGGACCTCTTGTTACTAAATTTTTTAGTAATAAGTCTGATGATAAAGCAAAGATTGTTGGAATACTTGATAAGATATGCGAAGAAAAGTTGGAACCGTTCATCGAACAATCTTACCAGAACCTTGCGGACTATGTTTCGGCATATGAGCAAAAAATGCAAATGAAGCGTGAGAATATTGCTGATCGTGGTATTTGGACTGCAAAAAAGAGATATATTCTAAACGTATGGAATAGTGAAGGAGTTCAATATACAGAACCAAAACTTAAAGTTATGGGAATTGAATCTGTAAAATCTTCAACTCCTGCTCCCTGTCGAAAGATGCTTAAGAATGCTTTTAAACTTTTGATGACGGGAACAGAAGATGATATAATTGAATTTATTGAAAAGTCAAGGAAGGAGTTTAAATCTCTTCCACCAGAGCAAGTATCATTTCCACGATCTGCATCAGATGTTGAGAAATATAAGTCATATTCTTCAATTTATGCTAAAGGAACACCAATTCATATTCGTGGAGCTTTATTGTTTAATCACTACATTAAGCAGAATAAATTGGATAATAAATATTCACTCATTCAGAATGGTGAGAAGATTAAATTTTGTTATCTTAAAAAACCAAATATTCTTCACGAGAATGTAATTTCATTCATTCAAGAGTTTCCAAAGGAACTTGATATTGACAAATATGTGGACTATGACTTACAATTTGAGAAGTCTTTTTTGGAGCCACTTAAAGCAATTCTAGATTCTATTGGTTGGAATATTGAAAGACAAAACACACTAGAGGCATTTTTTCTATGAAAGACCAAAACTCAATTGCTGATCACGAATCAAAACAAGTAAAATGGAATCGCGGATTGGATTTATTTATAGAATCCGTTCTTAAGCCCGACTCTTCCTTGAGAAGGTGTGCTCATAATCAAAAGTGTTATCACGAATTGATGGATGTTCGTCAAGATGTATTGAATTATTTAAAAACTAAGAGGTGGAATTAATGGATCTTCCTATCGATAAAAAAGAATTTGATGAGATTGTTGATGCTCTTTGTTCTGAGCACGTAGACATGAACAAAAGAGAATATAGGCACAATCTTTACTACAAACTAAAAACCATTCAAAAGATAATGGACGAAAACCCAGGCGGTCCTTACAAAAAAATTGCTCGTGAAGAATTTGGATTTGTAATATGAATGATTTTCTAAAAGAGATAGTAAAAGAAATCGGCGACGACTTCACTCAACTTGCATCAAATATTGACGATACAGAAAACTATGTTGACACGGGTTCTTACATTTTTAACGGACTTGTTTCNGGGTCTATTTTTGGTGGTGTATCTGGGAATAAGATTACTGCCATCGCTGGTGAGTCTAGCACTGGAAAAACTTTCTTCTCTCTTGCAGTTGTCAAGAACTTCCTGGATTCTAATCCTGACGGGTATTGNNTATATTTTGATACTGAAGCCGCTGTTAATAAGTCTCTTCTCGCAAGTCGGGGCATTGACCTTGATCGGTTGGTCGTAGTTAATGTAGTCACAATTGAAGAGTTTCGATCAAAGGCATTGAAAGCCGTTGATATGTATTTAAAAAAGTCTGAAGAGGATCGCAAACCTTGTATGTTTGTGTTAGACTCTTTGGGAATGCTCTCAACAGAGAAAGAGATTACAGACGCACTTAACGACAAACAAGTCCGCGATATGACCAAGTCTCAATTGACCAAAGGTGCATTCCGTATGTTGACCCTTAAGTTGGGTCAGGCCAACATTCCAATGATCGTTACCAATCACACCTATGATGTCATCGGCGCTTATGTTCCAACTAAAGAAATGGGAGGCGGTAGTGGTCTCAAGTATGCCGCCTCTACCATCATTTATTTGTCCAAGAAGAAGGAGAAAGACGGCACCGATGTCGTTGGAAACCTTATCAAGGCAAAGACTGCTAAGTCGCGTTTAAGCAAGGAGAATAAAGATGTTACGATTCGTTTGTTTTACGATGATCGTGGTCTCGATCGCTATTATGGTCTACTTGAACTCGGTGAACTNGGAGGTTTATGGAAAAATGTAGCAGGTCGTTATGAAATTGATGGCAAGAAAGTCTATGCTAAAGCCATCTATAAAGACCCAGAACAATANTTTACTCCAGAGGTAATGGAGAAACTCGACCAAATTGCACGAAAGGAATTCAGTTATGGAGAAAGTTGAGGTTCTGATTCTTAGAAACCTTTTATATAATGAAGAATATCTCCGTAAAGTAATACCATTTATCAAACCGGATTATTTTGAAGATCTACATCAAAAAGTAGTCTTTGAAGAGATTCTTAAGTTTGTTAACGAGTACAATACTGTCGCTACAAAAGAAGTTCTCTGCATTGAGGTAGAAAATCGTCAAGATATTAACGATAGTTCCTTTAAAGAGATTGCAAAACTAATCAGCTATATTGAGGAAGTTCCTACTGACTATGAGTGGTTAGTGGATACTACGGAGAAGTGGTGCAGGGATCGTGCCATCTACCTGGCACTAATGGAGTCTATCTCACTTGCTGATGGCAACGATGAGAAGAAGGATCGTGATGCTATTCCAAGCATCCTCTCGGACGCTCTGGCGGTATCTTTCGACTCCCATGTGGGTCATGATTACTTACTTGATTATGAGGCAAGATATGAGTCCTATCACCGCAAAGAAGACAAGATCGAGTTCGACCTTGAGTATTTCAACAAAATTACGAAAGGCGGCCTTCCGAATAAAACGCTTAATATTGCTCTCGCTGGCACTGGTGTCGGTAAGAGTTTGTTTATGTGTCATGTGGCATCTTCAGCACTCCTTAATGGAAAAAATGTCTTATATATCACGCTTGAGATGGCTGAAGAAAAGATTGCAGAACGAATTGATGCTAACCTTCTCAATGTTCCAATTCAGGAGATAACAGAACTCCCCAAATTAATGTTTGAGAGTAAGGTAACAAATCTAGCAAAGAAAACGCAGGGCACTCTTATAATTAAAGAATATCCTACGGCATCAGCTCATGCTGGGCACTTCAGGGCACTTCTTAATGAACTTGCACTCAAGAAGTCATTTAGACCTGATATTATTTTTATTGATTACCTTAATATATGTGCTTCCTCGCGCTATCGCGGAAATAGCACTGTCAATTCATACTCTTATATTAAGTCTATTGCTGAAGAACTTAGAGGACTGGCTGTCGAAGCAAACGTTCCTATAGTTTCTGCCACGCAGACCACTCGCTCAGGNTATGGTAGCAGTGATGTTGAACTTACTGATACTAGTGAGTCCTTTGGTCTCCCTGCTACTGCTGATCTTATGTTTGCCCTTATTAGTTCGGAAGAGTTAGAACAACTAGGACAGATTATGGTGAAGCAGTTGAAGAACCGATATAATGATCCAACCATCTTCAAGCGTTTTGTAGTTGGTATTGATCGTGCCAAGATGCGATTATATGATTGTGAGCAATCGGCACAAGAAGATATTGTTGACAGTGGCCAGGAAGAGGAGTATAATTATGAAGACGAAAAACCAAAGAAATCATTTGAGGGATTTAAGTTTTGACTATCTCAATTAATAAAGAACAAACACCTGAAGGGACTAAGTTTACTATGTATCAAGATAAAGTAAATACTGATGCATACCTAGAATTTGTTGCTGCAGTTACTTCACAACCTAGTAGTGATGCTGATGCATTTGAATATCGAATTCAAGAACTTCGTGGAGAAGGTTTTGAAACTCATCGATTGCTTACNGCTGCTGTGGGAATGTCTGCTGAGGCAGGTGAGTTTACTGAAGTTATCAAAAAGATTATCTTTCAGGGTAAGCCAGTTAATGAAGAAAATCTGTTTCATTTGAAACGTGAACTTGGCGATATTATGTGGTATGTTGCTCAGGCATGTATGGGTTTGAATGTTTCTCTAGATGAAATCATTGAGATGAATGTTGATAAACTCAAAGCACGTTATCCTGGTGGAGATTTTGATGTTCACTATTCCGAAAACCGTAAGGAGGGAGACCTGTGATTGAATTTGATGATATTGAACTTATGCAACTCAAGTTTTGCATGGATCAAACCAAAAGTATGATGGCACATCCAAGTGAGCACATGCGCCATGCATCCATCACTAAGAAGGTGGAAGAAGAAATGGATCGTAGAAAAGAAGACACTGGTGCTTATACCCGTGAAAAAATTCTTCGCGATCTTGAACAACAAATCAAAGAACTGGGAGGTTAATTATGAAACTTGAAGTCACTCTTGAAGATTATGAAAAGGCAGGTGAAGAATTCTGGCCTAAATATTTTTACGTCGCCCGAGAACTGGGTGAGGGAGCAAAACCAGAGCAGGTTCTAAAAGTAATGGAATCTCTTGCTGGTGTTGCTATGAAAAACAAAGTCAAAAATAAGATTGGACCCTTTGGATTTAATAAGAAGACTGAAGAAGAAGTCAAAACTGAACAGTAAACATCATGTATAAACCATACTCTCCTGAGTGGCATCGCAAAAGGTATCTTAAAGAAGCAATCGACACATACTTCGATGACTACGTGGATAATGAAATAATCTACGAAGATATCATGGATATCCTAGGTGCTAGGATGTCTGCTGCGGTTAACGAGGTTAACAAGGTTCTTGATCTAAAAGACAAACTCAAAATTAACTAGTATGCTATCAACTCAATATCGCCTCAGACTAGAATTCATTTGTTCTAAGATTGCAAACAAAGAAGAAGTCCAACTGGACGATATGATTTGGGCAGAAAAACTAGCAAAAGCGAATACTACTGCTAGAGAGTGGCTTCGTAAAGCACGCCGTCAT
>NZ_NHCK01000053.1:0-13904 GCF_002172815.1 Hyphomonas sp. TMED31
GTCCGACACAGCCACCGCGTCATTCGGGAGGCCGGACTTCTCCGCCCCGAACATGATGGCGGATTGGCCGGTGCAAAGACGCTCGAAAGCGGCGTCAGCGGCGTCAGCAGCGTCGCCCACGCGCTTTTCGATTCCCCGCAGACGCGCCGTGGCGGCGGCCAACCATGTGATGCCCTTCAGCGCATCCGGGAGGTTCTCGAAAACCTGCACTGTGACACCGGCCTCGAACGCGCCAGCGGACATCGTGTCAGCCGCCGGGTTCGGCCAGCCGTCCCGCGGCGTGACGATGCGCAAATCTGTAAGACCAAAATTGCGCATGACGCGCGCGGCGGCACCGATATTCTCGCCAAGCTGCGGCGAATGGAGAATTATTGCAGGATTTGACATGCAGCCTCCAGTGCCCATTCAGCCCCGGAACGTCAACAAGCATCGCTGCCCTTACCGGGCCATCTATTCGCAAGTTAGTCGAACGAGGCGAATTTGATTTGGGAGTGTTGTATAGGATGGCTCCATGAACTTCTGAGTTTTGCCGTCAATCGTGATCAGCTCGGCCCCACCCCACTCGTGGCCTTGGCTTTTAGCATGGATGTACAGAATCGATGCTCGATCAAATTCCGAATGGGGCCCAAGCTTAACACCTTTGCGCTCGCCGGGATCCANCGCAATNACGAAGGGAGACGCCCGTTGAAAGTTTGGAGTCTGCAATGCGTATTCGATCTCCACCGCCTCCTGACACCCATTTTCGACATGAAACCTTATCATCCCGGCATTAATTGCAGCCTCGACCGTTCCCACTTCTGGAACATCAGGCGACTTCGACAGATCCGAAGACGGTGGAAGTGAAGCGGATTGTCCGGATGCCCCATCTTGCGCGGCACCGGGAATTCGTTCGAACGTTTCGGGGTTCATGAAATCAGGTACGCCGCCTGATTTTGCCTGCCGCGCCGGATCNGAATCGCGTGGCGAAGAAACGAACGGAACGAAGCCACCTCCTACCTTGGGCAGAGGGGCGCCNGGAACATACTCATTTTGATACAGCATGCTGCCAAGGCGTGCGGAGTCGCAATCTGGAACCTTATAGACACAGTAGGCGATCAGACCGATNCCGCCGACTTTTTTCATGGCATCCGTGCGGTTTTCCCATTTCGACATGATGCGACCNGCAGGCACCCATTTGGAAAAGCCGTCATCTTCCTGCACCTTTACCCGGTTGCCCGCTCGATCAATATCGATGATCAGCACCGGCGAGTTTGTGACCATGCCTTCCAGATATACTTTCTCGTATAGACTCAGATCATCAATCGGATAGCCAGNCGCCGATAAACNAATCCCAAGCCACAGACTTAGNCCTGCAAACAGAAATCTTGAAATCACCATCCCGGCGTCCCCCATCCGTCGGTCGATCAAACACTTTTTGGCTGAATGACAGCTGAACCGCCGAAGTGCCAAACCGCTCTTTTGACGCGGGCCAAACACCTGCTATAGCCGAGCCCAAACCGTTTGAATGGCAAAGGAAGCATGCACATGGCGAAAATCAAGGTCAAAAACCCGATCGTCGAGATGGACGGGGATGAGATGACCCGGATCATCTGGCAGATGATCAAGGACAAACTGATTCACCCTTATCTCGATGTCGACCTGAAATATTACGACCTGTCGATCCAGAAGCGCGACGAAACGGATGACCAGATCACCGTCGATGCGGCCAANGCAACGAAGCAGTACGGCGTCGCTGTCAAATGTGCGACGATCACGCCGGACGAAGCTCGCGTTGAGGAATTCGATCTGAAGAAGATGTGGCGCTCGCCAAACGGCACGATCCGCAACATTCTGGGCGGCGTCGTCTTCCGCGAGCCGATCGTGATCTCCAACGTGCCACGCCTTGTACCAGGCTGGACCCAGCCGGTCGTTGTCGGCCGTCACGCCTTCGGCGACCAGTACAAGGCGACAGACTTCCTTGTGCCGGGCAAGGGCAAGCTAACCATGAAATGGGAAGCATCCGACGGCTCCGATTCCAAGGAATTTGAGGTCTTCGACTTCCCGTCCTCCGGCATCGCGATGGGCATGTATAACCTCGACGAGTCGATCCGCGACTTTGCCCGCGCCAGCATGAACTATGGCCTGCAGCGCAAATGGCCGGTTTACCTGTCGACAAAGAACACAATCCTGAAAGCCTATGATGGCCGCTTCAAGGACATCTTCCAGGAAGTGTTCGAAAATGAGTTCGCTGACAAGTTCGCCGAATTCGGCGGCACCTATGAGCACCGCCTCATCGACGACATGGTNGCNGCNGCCATGAAATGGTCNGGNGGATATGTCTGGGCTTGTAAGAACTATGACGGCGACGTGCAGTCCGACACGGTCGCTCAGGGNTATGGTTCGCTTGGTCTGATGACTTCCGTTCTGATGACGCCGGATGGCAACACAGTGGAAGCTGAAGCTGCACACGGCACGGTGACGCGTCACTACCGTAACCACCAGAAGGGCGAAGCGACGTCGACCAACTCCATTGCCTCCATGTTCGCCTGGACGCGTGGTCTCGACCACCGTGGCCGCATGGACGACACGCCGGATGTNCGTGCGTTCGCTCAGAAACTGGAAGAGACGATCATCAAGACCGTTGAAAATGGCCAGATGACCAAGGACCTCGCCCTGCTCGTCGGCCCGGACCAGGAATGGCTGACGACCGAAGGCTTCATCGAAGCGGTGGACAAGAACTTCCAGGAAGCCATGTCCAAATCCTGATCCCTGCAGGACCAGATTAAAGTTGAGCCCCGCAGGAAACTGCGGGGCTTTTTCGTTGTCACAGAAGGTATTTCAGCACGAACCATGCGCCGAAGACAATGCCCAGCAAAGGTATGAGCGCGATCAACCAGACAGGCCGCGCCTTGACGTTTCCCAGGCCGTCTTTCTTGTCATCCATCAAGCCTCTCCAAGAAGCTGGCGCACATGGTCCTCAAGGTCCAATTGACGCAAACGCTTGAGCCGTTCTGTCAATAAGATGCGCCAGAGCCGCTGATAGGCAACTTCCAGGTCATCATTCACAATCACATAGTCATATCGCCGCCAGTGCATGATTTCGCGCTTGGCGTCTTCCATTCGGCGCGCAACGATCTCAGGCGTCGAACCGGGACGCGCGGCCAGCCTTTGCTCCAGCGCACTGATACTCGGCGGAAGAATGAAAACCGATACGACGTCGTTCGGCATCTGGTCGTGCAATGCGTCAGCACCCTGCCAGTCCACATCAAACAAGACGTCTTCGCCTGCTTCCAGTTTGGCGACGGTATCTGCCTTTGGCGTCCCGTAGTACTTGTCGAAGACGTGAGCCCATTCAAGGAATTCGCGGCGCTCAATCATGTCGTGGAACTGATCTACGGACCGGAAGTGATAGTCCTTCCCATCCACCTCTCCCGGCCGTGGCGGTCTGGTCGTCGCAGAGACAGACAGGTTCACATCTTCAAATTCGTCAATCAGCTTCCTTGCCAGCGTGGTCTTCCCCGCACCTGACGGGCTCGACAGAACCAGCATCAGCCCTCGGCGTTTGCCGCTATCTTTTGGATGTCCACTATTCGACATTGGCTGCCTGCTCCTTGAACTGGTCAATTGTTCCTTTGAGGCTGAGTCCAGCATTCGTCAAATCGAGGCTGATGGATTTCGAACACAATGTATTCGCTTCCCGGTTCAACTCCTGCGCCAAAAAGTCCAGTTTGCGGCCGACCGGTGAACCGCTGCTCAACAGTACCCGGGCTGACTGAAAATGTGCCTGCAGCCGATCCAGTTCTTCGCGCACGTCAGCTTTTGCCGCAGTGAGTGCGAGTTCGGCAGCCAACCTGTCGGGGTCGATCTTTTGTTCGGCACCCAGTTCTTCCAATTGCTTAGAGAGTCGAGCTTTCAAGAGAGCCGGCTGATCCGCTGCGAGCGAAATCGCTGAACCTGTCAAAGCAGACATTTCATCGACCAGTTCACCCAGCATCGACGCCAAAGACACACCTTCGGCATGCCGCGCGACTTCCAGTTCCTTGATCACCTGCTCTGCCGAATTTAGCAGCAAAGACATGGCCCCTTCATCCGCGGCCACATCTCGCAAGCTCGTAGATCCGGTTTCCACCACACCCTTCATCGTCATAAGCGTCGCAATCGCTTCACTCGACAGCGCTCCGCCATGAGCGCGCTCTGCGGCGTCTTTCAGCGACGACAGCAGTNCCTCATCGATNNCGGCACCGCCTGCCTGATCACTCANTTCAATTCGCAAGGACACCTGTAAGGATCCGCGATTGAACGCCTTGCTTGCGATAGCTTTGACAGCTCTATCCAGGCCGTCAAATCCTGGAGGCGTGTTTACCCGGACATCCAGTCCACGCCCGTTCACGCTTTTGGCTTCCCAGGCCCAAGCCCCCCAATCGGCTTCGCCCGCCACTCGGGCAAAGCCGGTCATTCCCGACAATACGCTCATTCCCCAGCGCGCTCCCTCTGAATCTCTTCCCGCTCATATTTTCGATACGCCGCGACGTTTCGATTGTGTTCGGCGAGCGTCTTGGCAAATAAATGCCCACCCTTGCCATCTGCCACAAAGAATATGTGGCCCGTCTCATCCGGATTGAGGACCGCAGCAATTGCCTCACNTCCCGGATTGCAGATTGGCGTCTTTGGCAGTCCATCTATTTGGTAGGTGTTCCAGTCTGTCTTGCGGTCAATTTCTGAGCGATAGAGCGTGCGCCGCTGGCCACGCTTGTTGTAGAGCGGCTCGCCTTTTGAGATGCCATAAATGATTGTTGGATCACTCTCCAACCGCATCCCGCGCTTGAGCCGCGTAACAAACAGGCCTGCAATCTTTGCGCGTTCTCCCGAAACGCCAGTTTCTTTCTCGACAATGGATGCAAGAATTACTGCGTCCTCCGGGCTCGCAATCGGTAGATCCTCGGCCCTGCCGGCCCAAAGCTCTTCCAATACTGCAGACTGCGCCTTCTGCATGCGTTCAACCAGCTGCATTCGCGTCGTGCCGCGCTGGAAAAGATACGTGTCAGGCAGCAATGAGCCCTCTGGCACGTCTGTCTCAGGCATCGCGCCAGTGAGAATGGGATCTGTCTCAATAATCTTGAGCAATTGCGCAGTCGTTCGACCTTCCGGCAATGTGATCTTGTGCAACACAGATTTGCCTTCGATCAGCACGTCCATGACTGANNCGATGCTTGCCTGAGGCTCAAGTATGAATTCGCCGGTCTTGATGGCGAGTTCGGTACCGTCCAGTCGCGCTTTAAGCCTGATCAGCCGATCATCGCTGACTATGCCTTCCTGTTCCAATCGTACCGCGACGCTAGAAAGGGTTTCGCCTGGCGCAACGACAAAGACATGTTCTTGTGTCGACGGCCCGGCTTTCGTGATTTCATTCTGAAACCAGAGCCAGCCACCCCCCAGCGCGGCACCGCCCACAAACAGGAGCAACACCAGCAACGAAAGCAGTGCTTTGACAAATTTCATGAACGCCTCGCGAATCCTGACTGTGCCAGCCTATATGCCAACCCCAGCCCGGAGAAACAGGCTTACTGAACTTCCTTGAGAACCAGCGAAGCGTTCGTCCCACCAAATCCGAAACTATTGGACATGGCGGCGCGTACGCGTCCCTTCTTCGCCTTATGCGGGATAAGGTCGAGTACTGTTTCGAAGCTCGGATTGTCGAGGTTCAAGGTGGGCGGCATGACCTGATCGCGAATAGCAAGCGCGCAGAACGCCGTCTCGATCGCGCCAGCAGCNCCCAGCAAATGCCCAACCGCGGATTTCGTGGAAGACATGGACATNTTCTTGGCGTGATCGCCAAAGGCGCGTTCGACTGCGCCNGCCTCTCCCTCGTCGCCCTTGGGCGTCGACGTACCGTGTGCATTCACATAATCGATTTCAGTCGGGTCGATCCCGGAATTCTTCAGCGCCATCTTCATGGCCCGATATCCGCCTTCCGCACCTTCGGCCGGGGCCGTGATGTGATAGGCGTCGCCGGTCAGGCCGTAGCCGGAGACTTCAGCGTAAATCTTCGCACCGCGCGCTTTGGCGTGCTCGTACTCTTCGAGCACCACTACGGCAGCGCCTTCGCCCATGACAAAGCCATCGCGATCCTTGTCATAAGGCCGCGAAGCCTTTTCAGGCGTATCATTAAAATTCGTGGACATGGCTTTTGCCGCGCAGAAGCCAGCAATTCCAATTCGCCCGATCACCGCCTCGGAACCACCTGCGACCATGACATCGGCGTCGCCGAACTTGATCAGTCTCGCAGAGTCACCAATGGCGTGNGCGCCTGTNGCNCANGCNGTCACCACAGAATGGTTNGGCCCTTTGAANTTGTGCCGGATAGATACNTGNCCGGAAGCCAGATTGATCAGGGCAGAGGGGATGAAGAACGGGCTCACCTTGCGCGGCCCGTTCTCGTGAAGCGTGATTGCTGTGCTGTAGATCGACTCAAGGCCACCAATACCGGATCCGATCAAAACGCCNGTGCGCTCCTGACCTTCATCATCNTNAGGTTTCCAAGCCGCATCTTCAACGGCCTCATCGGCTGCAGCAATAGCGTAAAGAATAAACTCGTCGATCCGGCGTATCTCCTTCGGAGACAGGTATTTATCCGGATCAAACGCGTTGGGGTCCCCCTCGCCGCCACCGCGACCTGTTACCCACGGAACCTGAAACGCAATCTTGCACGGCATGTCTTCTGGATCGAACGTATCAATACGCCCTGCTCCAGACTTGCCNTCAATCAGGCGTTCCCAAGTTGCCTCGCGACCATTGGCCAACGGCGAGACAATCCCGATTCCGGTAATAACAACGCGGCGGTCTGACATANAGTACCCGAAACTTAGATGTGAGCCTTGATGTGCGTTACCGCATCACCAACCGTGCGGATGGATTCCTGCACGTCATCCGGAATTTCGATGTTGAACTCTTCCTCGAAGGCCATGACCAGTTCGACCAGGTCCAGCGAGTCAGCGCCCAGATCATCGATGAAGCTTGCGCTTTCGACGACTTTGTCACCATCCACGTCGAGATTATCGACAACAATTTTTTTAACGCGTTCTAGAACGTCAGACATGAGTACCTCTCTGAAAATGCCTGAGGACTGGCCCAGATTCGAACCATTGTGTTGCGCCTAGCATACACTTGGGACGAGCGCCAAGTCCTATGAGTGGAGCTTGCTGTTGTGAAATCAGATCATTGCCATGCCACCATTCACATGGATCGTCTGTCCCGTGACGTAGGCGGCTTGATCTGACGCGAGATAAACGGCGGCGGCAGCGATGTCAGAGCCCTGCCCCAGCCGACCTGCTGGAATTTGGCCCAAGAGCGCCTCTTTCTGCTTTTCCGGCAACACATCCGTCATAGGGGATTCGATAAATCCCGGTGCGATTGTGTTGGCAGTAATGCCGCGACTGGCAACTTCCTGCGCGAGCGATTTGGTAAATCCGATCATCCCGGCCTTGGACGCGCAATAATTGGATTGCCCCGGGTTTCCGGTCACACCTACAATTGACGTGATCCCGATAATCCGACCATGACGGCGCTTCATCATGCCTCGCACACAACTCTTGGTGAGCCGGAAATAGCTGCCCAGATTGACCGAAAGGACATCGTTCCAGTCATCATCTTTCATCTGCATCAGCAGCTTGTCGCGCGTTATGCCGGCGTTGGCGACCAGTATGTCGAGCGGCCCGATCGCTTCTTCCGTCTTCCCAACCAGCCCATCAACAGAATCAGCGTCTGAAAGATTACATGGAACAATGGCCGTCTCGCCCTTCAGCGTACCAGCGACCTCTTCCAGCACATTCTCGCGTGTGCCGGACAGCGCCACCTTCGCGCCTGCCTCTGACAATGCCTGAGCGATGGCCCGGCCGATGCCGCCTGATGCGCCGGTTACAAGGGCCGTACGCCCGGTCAGATCAAACATTCTACCTTATCCCTTCATTGCTTCTGCAAAGGCTTCCAGATCCTCTGGGGTGCCGAGCGTGAAACCATTCAGCGCCTTTTCAATGCGGCGCTGCATGACCGTCAGAACCTTGCCATTGCCTGCTTCGCCGGTTGCTTCAACTCCCTGAGCCACCATGAATTGCACACTTTCGGTCCAGCGCACACGTCCTGTGACCTGCGATATCAGGTTTTTACGAATAATTTCAGGGTCGTTCACTGCACTGGCAGACACATTTGCTACAAGCTCAGTCGCAGGGCTGGAAATCGCAACATCTGCAAGGGCTTCCGCCATTGCATCAGCGGCGGGTTGCATCAGCGAGCAATGGAACGGTGCTGAAACGTTCAGCAGCATCGCTTTTTTGACGCCATTGTCTTTCGCATGAGCGCAGGCCGCCTCCACCGCGTCCTTCCTGCCAGAAATGACCAACTGTCCGGGTGCATTGTCATTGGCGATGTCACACGCCCCCCCGGTTTCGCGTCCGGCTGCGCAAGCTGCTTCAGCCTGGTCGATGTCAGCCCCGAGCAGCGCTGCCATCGCGCCTTCGCCCGGTTGAACTGCCGCCTGCATCGCGTTGCCACGAATGCGCAACAGTTTAGCCGTGTCAGACAAGCCAATCGAACCTGCCGCAGCCAACGCGGAATATTCACCGAGCGAGTGACCGGCGACATAGGCCGCATCTTTCGCCGACAGACCAAATTCACTCTCTAGCGCACGCGCCGCTGCAACACTATGGGCCATCAAGGCAGGTTGCGTATTCGCTGTCAGCGTCAACTCTTCAATATCTCCTGCCCACATCAGCTTTGACAGGTCCTGGCCAAGGGCTTCGTCTACCTCGGTAAACACGTCCCGCGCGGACTGAAACGCATCCGCCAGTGCCTTACCCATTCCGATTTCCTGGCTCCCTTGCCCAGGAAAGATCAGCGCAAACTTTTTCATGTCAGTATTCTCCAGATTGCGCCCGTGGTTAAAGGTGACCGCGAATGTAAGCAAGCGCTTGAAAAACAGGCGCAAATGCGCTTTACACCCGCCTTCACTCGCAGGCATGCGGCCCTTGGTAAACTGGAATGAGCCAGATGAAGGGGGGCCATCGCCAGGCAGTTTCCCGCTGTCCGGCGCCGCATGGCTCTACTATGGGACTGAAAATATGGCATTTTATGAGCATGTCGTGATCACACGGCCTGACATTTCGCCTGCTCAAGTCGAGACATTCGTCGAAGAACTGAGCGGCTTCCTCAAGGAAAAAGGCGCAAAAGTTGGCAAGACCGAGTACTGGGGTCTGCGCAACCTTGCCTATCCGATCAAGAAACAACGCAAGGGCCACTACTCCCTTCTGAACATCGACGGCCCTGCCGACGCGGTTCACGAGCTGGAGCGCCGCCTGCGCATCTCTGACGACGTCATGCGTTACATGACCATTCGCGTCGAAGAACTGAGCGAAGAGCCATCCCCGGTTCTTTCTCGCAAAGACCGCCGTCGCGACTAGGGAAGGACACTCGAAATGGCTCAGAAACTGAACATCACGAATATCCCTGCCCGCCGCCCGTTCGGTCGTCGCCGCAAGGTCGACCCGTTCACCGGTCAGAACGCGCAGGTCATCGACTACAAGGACGTGAAACTGCTGCAGCGCTACATCTCTGAAAAAGGGAAAATCGTGCCTAGCCGCATCACGGCCGTAAACCTCAAGAACCAGCGCAAGCTTGCTCAGGCGATTAAACGCGCCCGCATGCTGGCCCTGCTTCCGTTCGAAGTGAAGTAAGGAGACACCGACATGCAAGTGATCCTACTTGAACGTATCGAACGCCTCGGCACGATCGGCGACGAAGTCAACGTAAAGAACGGCTTCGCCCGTAACTTCCTGATCCCGCAAGGCAAGGCCCTGCTGGCCAATGATCGTAATCGCGCCCGCTTCGAAGCGGAACGTGAAGCCATTGAGACCCGCAACGCTGAAGCTCGCGCGAAAGCCGAGTCCGAAGGCAGCACGCTCGATGGCATGATCTTCACCCTGATCCGTCAGGCTGGCGACACGGGACAGCTCTACGGTTCGGTTACCGCACGCGACGTGGCCGATGCTGCTGAAGCTGCCGGCCACAAGATCCCGCGTTCTGGCGTTCGCCTGAACCGTCCGATCAAGGCTATCGGCATCTATGACGTTGCGATCCGCCTGCACGCGGAAGTGACCATCACAGTTCAGGCAAACGTTGCCCGCTCGACCGAAGAGGCTGAGCGTCAGGCTGCTGGCGAAGACATTGTTGCTTCCCTACAGGCCGCCAACATGGAACTCGCTCAAGAGCAGGCAGGCGAACTCGCTGAAGCTGCTGCAGAGCGCGCAGAAGCTGGCGGCGAAGACGAAGAATAATCTTCAGCTTTCGCACAAAATTGAAGGCCGCAGCTTTTCACAGCTGCGGCCTTTTTTGTGGACGACGTGTGAATTGCGCAGTCAGCAGCGCAACAAGTCCGTGAATTCACCTCCCGGCTGAGGTAAAAGACTCGGATGCCACTTGATGACGCCCCCGCCGCCACGATCACTCCACCACACAATTTGTCGGCTGAGGCAGCTGTGCTGGGCGCGATTCTGTTTGACAACAACGCGTATCAACGTGTTGCCGATATCCTCCGGCCGTCTGACTTCTATGCACCTGCCCATCAGGAACTGTTCGACGTTTCAGCCACAATGATCCAGCAGGGCCGGATCGCTGACGGCGTCACTCTTCGAGAGCATTTCGAAAAGGCCGAAAAGCTCACAGAGATTGGCGGGGCCCGTTACCTTGAGCAATTGCTGGATTCCGCCGCATTCGGCCCTGAAGTTGGCGACTATGCGCGCATGATNCGCGACCTTGCGATGCGACGTACACTGGTCGGCATCGGNAGCGAACTCCAAGGCCGCGCGCTGAACCCGACGCCTGAAGAAAGCGGTGAGCGACAAATCGAACTCGCCGAACGTCAATTGTTCGATCTGGCAGAGCGTGGATCTTCGGGNCGNGGCTTTAGTTCGTTTTCCGAAGCACTGACCGAGTCGCTGAAAAACGCCGAAGCCGCTTTCAAGCGCGAAGGAAAGATCGCGGGTATTCCAACCGTATTGCGCGATCTCGACGAAAAGCTTGGTGGNTTGCATCGCTCAGACCTGATCATTCTGGCTGGTCGTCCGTCGATGGGNAAAACATCGCTGGCGACAAACATCGCCTACAANGCGGCGGCAGCCTATCGCGCTGAGGTGCAGGACGATGGCTCCAAGAAAACTGTCGACGGCGCTATTGTAGGATTCTTCTCGCTGGAGATGTCGAACGAACAATTGGCGACACGGATCATCGCCGAACGCACCGGCATCACGACGCACCGCATTCGCCAAGGTGACTTGGACAAGAGCGACTTTGAGCGACTCCGCGAGGCAACGGAAGAACTGCAGAATTTGCCGCTTTACATCGANGACACGGGCGGCATCTCGATCAGCCAGTTGGCTGCGCGCGCGCGTCGCCTGCAACGGTCTGTCGGCCTGGACATGATTGTGATCGACTATTTGCAGCTGATCACCGTCACGAGCGGAAACTCAAACGCAAACCGCGTGCAGGAAATTACCCAGATCACAACATCCTTGAAGGCCCTCGCCAAGGATTTGAACGTTCCAATCATTGCGCTNTCACAGCTGTCTCGCGCCGTTGAGCAGCGNGATGACAAACGTCCGCAGCTCTCAGACCTTCGGGAATCAGGCTCGATCGAGCAAGACGCCGACGTGGTTCTGTTNGTCTATCGGGAAGAGTANTATCTCTCCCGTACTGAGCCAGGCGCAGACCCGAATGATCCGGCGTCCAACGAAAAATGGAGCCAATGGCGCCAGCGGATGGACCAGGTTTACGGCAAGGCTGAAGTCATTATNGGCAAGCAGCGCCACGGCCCCATNGGCCGGGTCGAACTCGCCTTCGACTCGAATGTCACACGCTTTGGCGATCTGTCTCACGATCAGCAGGGATATGGCGCAGACTTCGAATAGTCTCAGAGCTCGGCGAGCCAACTCAGCAAACGTTCACTGACCTCCACTGGCCGCTCTTGCTGCGTCCAGTGTCCGCATCCATCGAGCAACTCCGCCCCTCTGAGNTCGGCGAGGGCTTTCCTTCATCGCGGCGATCATGTCNCCGGGAAACATCTTCAAGACAAGATCCTCAGTTCCGCCNATNTACAAGGAGGGCTGGCCGATGATCGGAGAAGAGGGATGAGCCGACAGATATGCATGGTCTCGGTGCCAATTGCGATATCGGTTAAGAGGCCCCCGGAATCCTGACTTGCGGAACTGGGCATCATAGTAGGCCACGTCNTCCTNCGATAACCACGGAAGCGGCATGTCCGGCTCCGGAAGGCGGTGAAGCAACGTGTCGCCGTGCTTCTTGTCGATGGGCCACGTCCCTGCTGGCGCGTCGCCCGAAATCGCATAATAGAATTTNCGGATCGNCTCCGCCGGGTCCGCTTCGAGTTCGGCCTCAGGTGGCCCTTCGTCTTGGAAGTATATCTGATAAAAAAACAGTCCACGATCCGTGAACAAGGCACGTGCTGCATCTATGAATACCACGTCGCCTGGCGGAATGTAGGGCACAGACAGACCCGCAACTGCCCTGAACTTTCCGGCGTGGAGGCGCGCGGTATTCCACGCGATCGGCGCGCCCCAATCGTGCCCTACCACAACAGCGGGATCATTCGGGGACAAAGCATCCACAAGACCTGCAATGTCGCCAGTCAGGCTCTCCATGTCGTAGGCTTCTACGGCATGGGGGCGGTCGGACTCTCCATAACCNCGAACATCGGGCGCTGCCACACGGTAGCCCGCNATNGACAGCGCCTCGATCTGGTGACGCCAAGAATACCAGCTTTCAGGAAAGCCGTGAACGAGAATGACGAGCGGCCCATCACCAGCGAGCGCGACGCGGAGCCGGATACCGTTGGTCTCTATCAGTCTCGTTTCTGGTGTCATCGCGACTCAATCCTTGTCGCCGATCCATTTGAATTCGGGCTCATTCCACCAAGGATAAAAATTCGGCATNCCGTCGGACACCTTNACNGGATAGACCGGCTTTCGCTTCTCCAAGAAGCTCATCACACCCTCCTTTGCGTCTTCCGTCTTCCCTCGAGAGTAGATGGCAGCNGAGTCAACGATGTGAGCCTCCATCGGATGGCTGGCGCCGAGCATGCGCCACATCATCTGGCGTGTGAGAGACGTTGAGACAGCCGCAGTATTGTCGGCAATCTCACGTGCCATTGCACGCGCGACATCCATCAATTCTGTCTGCGGATGAACTGAGCGAACCANTCCGCCCTCCATCGCTTCCTGAGCGGGAAAGACGCGTCCAGAATAGCACCATTCAAGGGCCTGCGAAATTCCCACAAGGCGCGGCAAGAACCAGCTGGACGCAGCCTCCGGGTTAATGCCCCGACGATTGAATACAAAGCCGAACCGGGCATTGTCGGCCGCGATCCGAATGTCCATCGGCAATTGCATCGTAACCCCGATACCCACTGCCGCGCCATTGATGGCACCAATCACCGGTTTCAGGCTGTCGAAGATACGCAACGTCACACGCCCGCCGCCATCACGCTGGATGTCTACATCTTCGGTGCGGCCGGCCTCTCCATCTTCAGCCCGCTTGTCGTAATCAAATGTCTTGGCTCCTTCGGAAAGGTCCGCGCCAGCACAAAACGCTCGGTCTCCCGAACCCGTCACGATCACGGCGCGAACACTGTCATCCGCATCGGTGATGTCGAACGCCTCGATCAATTCGTACATCATTTTGCCCGTGAAAGCGTTCATCTTGTCGGGCCGGTTCAGGGTGAGCGTCGCGATTCCATCCTCGATGTCTAGAATGATCTGCTCAAATTGCTTCGGCTGCGCCATGGCTGGACTCCCTTTGCTGTTTTTCCGCGCCAAGCTGCCCGCGCCTCAGCATTCGTCAAGACTTACCCGGCGGCACACAGG
>NZ_NHCK01000054.1:0-27726 GCF_002172815.1 Hyphomonas sp. TMED31
GATGCTGAAGAAAATCCTGTTGGGCCTTGTCGCGCTGGTCGTGATTCTTGTCGCAATCATCGTGTTCCGCACCTTCACCTATGGCGGCGCGGCCTCGGGCGAACGTGTTGACCTTCCAACAGTGCCAGCAGTATCCGCAGACAGCGCCGCAACGCATTTGAGCGAAGCAATCCAGTTCCGCACCATCACCGTCGCTACGGGTGACCCACGCCCCGGACAGGAAGGTCCGTGGCTAGAGTTGCACAATTGGCTGGAGACAACCTACCCGTCTGCTCATGCCGCGATGAACAAGGAACTGGTGCCCGGTACGCTGACGCTGCTCTACACATGGCAAGGCTCAGACCCGACGCTCGATCCGCTCTTGCTGATGGCGCATCAGGATGTCGTGCCGGTAAACATTGGCACNGAANANGACTGGACCGGCGCGCCNTTTGNNGGGGAGATCGTGGACGGTTACGTCTACGGGCGTGGCGCGCTNGACGACAAGGGCAGCCTCGTCGCCCTGATGGAAGCCGCAGACGCGCTGGCNGCCGATGGNTTCCAGCCAAAGCGCACCGTCTATTTCATGTTTGGACACGATGAAGAAATCTCGGGAAGTGGCGCAGAAGCAGGCATCGCCCTGCTGAAATCTCGCGGCGTCACGCCGGTCATGGCGCTGGACGAAGGCTTCGCAATCGTCGACCCCTCTCCCCTGACTGGCAAGCCGATGGCCTTCATCGGCATCTCTGAGAAGGGGTACCTGACGCTGACCCTGACTGCACTTGCCGAAGGCGGGCATTCTTCAACGCCTCCNCGCGATTCCGCAGCTGTCCGCCTGGCCCGTGCGATTGTGGCACTGGACGAGAACCAGATGCCTGCCGACTTCTCGAAACCTCCAGTGTCAGACCTGTTCCGAGTATCTGCACCTGACCTGCCATTCACGCAGAAAATGGCCTTTGCCAATCTGTGGCTGTTCGGAGGTTCGGTCGAATCTGCNATGGCGGGCATTCCTGCCGGCAACGCCATGATCCGCACGACCACCGCACCGACCATGCTTGTTGGGTCCGCCAAGGAAAACGTGCTGGCCCAACGCGCCATGGCGACGGTAAACTTCCGGGTACATCCGAACAACACTGTGGAAGATGTCATCCAGCACGTGAAGGATGTAACATCCGACATCAAGGGGATCGAAGTCACCGTCTCTGATGGCGGGATCAGTGGCAGTGAAGCCTCGCCCGTCTCACCAACAGACAACAAGGCGTACGCCGTTCTGGCCAGTGTGGCAGAAGCGGCTGGAAACGGAGCGCCGGTCGCGCCGGGTCTTGTTCTTGGCGCCACGGATGCGCGCTATGCCAGCGCGATCACCGATAGCGTCTACCGGTTTGCACCTTCCGTTCTCAACCCGACAGATCTGAACGGCTTCCACGGCACGAATGAGCGCCTTGCCGTCGACAACATGAAACGATTGTCGGAAGGTTATGCGCAGATCATCGTCGCCATGGATGAGGGCGACTGATCCACAAGCCCGCAGAGGAAACCTAGTGTTGCTGGTGCCTGGTCCAGCGAAACAGGTGCGCGCCGGCAAGGCAGCACGCGCCAATGACGGTGAGGTGCGTTTCGTAATCGTGCAGGGACTCTACAAAGGCGCCCGCAACCAGCAACGCGCCGCCAAATGTGGCCAAGGCGCCGAAGACCAGACGAGTCGTGGGGCGGCGGGTCTGCGTGAATGCCAGAAGCGCAATCGGCAGCGCAATCATGACCAACGCCTTGTGCACCCATTCGGCCTCCGCCACCGTTGTCATCAATGGCATGACCGAGCCAAGCACTGGCAGGGCCAGACAATGCACCAGGCACAGGCCTGAAAGACCAACCGCCATCGTATCTGTTTTCTGAATTTTCACCTGAGAACACCCCAAAATGTTATAGTGTATCTTTTAGGGATTCCTCAGCGCAGGTTCAACCCACCAAATCAGCCGATGAACATGAAAGCGAACCCTCGCCGCGCGGATGCGGGCGATGGTTCAGGTCTGGAGTTGGTCTCTCGTGGAAAACGTTTGATGCCCCCCGCCCCCAGGCAAACCCGCGGGAGGCATCAAACTCCCCTCCCACCGTCATGCAGTCGCGGGTACTGCAGGACGGTAAGCTTCAGCATTCGATGTGAACTCGGCATGGCCGTAGCGTTTCAACAGGCGGCGAATGCGCGCTGTCAGGCGACGATCGGCCATTTTGCGCAATCCGGGCACGGACAGCGCAAACCGGTAGAGCGCCATCTTGGCCGCAATATAGGGAAACAGTACCGCCGCGACAGCATATTCACTTGCGCCAACGGGCACGCCAATCTCCCGGGCGCGATCACTGTCCCCATTCAGGAAATGCTTCACCAGGACAAGCCGGGCGAGCCGCTTTTCCAGGGCATTGAAGATGCGATGCCCCAATTTCTGATCCGGTGGCAAATACGCCTCCAGCGTCGCGCGCACCAAAGTTCCACACGTCTTGTCGTCAAAGCCTTCGCGGATTGATGCGCCCCGCGCATTCATGATGTCGACGATGCCTTGCGGTGTGTCCATCAACAGGTCTTCCGGCAAGCCTAGCAGGTAACAACGATAGCGGCTGAACTCGACCCGCGCGCGCTCTTCTGCGGTAAACTCGGTCCGTCCTTCATCCAGCATCTGATAAGCCAGAAGGAACACGTCGATCAGTCCGGCTGGCATCTGGTCCACTTGCGGCACCGGAATGCCGTAAACGGACTTATCCCAGCTTTTCATACGGCGCAGAATATTGAACCGGACCATGGAATGCATCAGGCGCACCATGGCGGCGGCCTTGAACCCTTCACCGCGCGGCTCCAGCGCGCCCGGCAAGGTCGTCACAGTGAAGAAGGTCGCGGTTTCGTTCACACGGCGGGAGGCCGTGGAATGACCCAGCGTGCCGGTCATCGCCATTGGCAGGGCGGTATACTTGTTGAGGAAAGTTGCCAGAAACGCTCCCCGGATCATCCAGGGCGATGTCACCGCCATCGGCAGGCGGTTCAGTCGCGCCCCTTCCCGCACAAGGTCCATGTCCAGCCAGTCCGGCCGGGTTTCCATTTCCTCGATCAGTGCGACCAGTTCCTTCGGCGCATCCGGCACAGCGTCGATGCCGTGGTCACACGCCGCCGTCAGCATGTCGACCAGGCGCTTAAACCCGTACTCCCCCATCAGCGACGCGTAGGCATCCGCCGTAATGTCCCCCAACATCGTGTACGCCTTCACGCGCTCCTTCATGTCGGCGGGCGGTGGCGGCAGGTGGCGCAGTGATTTTGGCAGGGAACTGTCTTCGACCTGCTCTGTATAGCGTTCCGGAGTTGCGGAAAAATCCACGTCACCATACATCACCGGCAGAGCGGTTTTCTGGTAGGCAATCCGCTCCTGAACCTGGGCGAGCGATGGGTGCATCAGACTGTTCCTGTCGTATTACTTGCAGTTCCAGATACATAATGTAAGCAATCCTCATATTTTCCACTCGCATCGCAAACGATGGGTCAGATTTCGGATTGAGGACTATAAGTGACTGAAAAGTCTAGAAGAAAGCCAAGGCAAGCGCGTGCGCAGGCCACTGTTGAAGCAATTCTCGAAGCAACGTTTCAGCTTTTGGAAGAGAGCGGNCTCACGAANTTAACCACAAATCGCATCGCTGAGCGTGCGGGCGTCAGCATCGGCACACTGTATCAGTATTTTTCTGATCGCGAGGCCATCCTCTTTGCGCTTAGTCAGCGCCAAAGCGACAATGTGCGCAAGAAGATCACCGAACTCGTGCTCGAAAACCCGGAAACATCTGCCGTCCGGGCGATCATTCGGGCCCTCATGAACGGACCGACCGGGTCACACCAGACGCGGTTGATTTTGTCGGATGCCCTCTTCCGCTCAGGCGGCAGCGATGTGATGAGCCGTCAGCACTTCGCCTTTCTGGACTCTGTCAGCGGACAATTGAGCTTCGACTTCCCACACGGGCGCGAAGCGGCCTTCATCCTGACCCACACGGTTGTGCAGCTCTTGCGCGCCGCGGCTGCCGAGCCGGAGCTGGACCTCAATCCTGAAGTTCTGGAAGATGAACTGGTCCATTTGCTGGAAAGCTACATCGAAAACCTGACGTCGCGCTTTGCTCCCGCGAAATCCTAGCCGCTGTTGAAGTGGCCCCAGATGCGTTCTGCCAGCGCCTCGCTGACACCTTCTACGGCCATCAGATCGGCCACTTTGGCCCGCGAGACTCCCTTGGCCGACCCGAAATGGTGCAGCAGGGCTTTCTTGCGCGCAGGGCCGACGCCCTCAATCTCGTCCAATGGGGAGGATTTGATCGCGGCGGACCGCTTTGCCCGGTGCGCACCGATGGCCCAGCGGTGAGCCTCATCGCGCAGGCGCTGGAGATAATAAAGTACCGGCGCTGTTTCCGGCAGTTTGAAAGGCGCGCGGCCCGGCCGGAAGAATTGTTCCCGACCGGCATTTCGGTCCACACCCTTGGCGATGGAAACGAGGTTCACGTCCTCCGGGGTCACACCAATTTCGGCTAGCGCTTCGATCACGGCGTTCAGCTGTCCCAAACCGCCATCAATCAAAACCAGGTCCGGCCAGTTTGCACCATTGCCCTCTTCGCGTTCCTTCAGCGCGCGAGAGAAACGACGCCGCATCACTTCGCGCATCATGCCATAGTCATCGCCAGGTTCGATGGACGTGTCCTTGATATTGAACTTGCGATAGGCGTTCTTCATGAAGCCTTCCGGTCCGGCGACAACCATTCCGCCTACGGCATTTGAGCCCTGGATGTGGGAGTTGTCGTAAATCTCGATCCGGTCCGGCGAGGCGTCCAACTCGAACACTTTCGCCACTTCCGCCAGCAGGCGCGCCTGGCTCGCCGTTTCGGCCAATTTGCGCGACAGGGCTTCTCCCGCGTTGCGCGAAGCCTGAGCCACAAGGTCTTTCTTGCCACCGCGCTCCGGTCGGCGCACCTCAACCTTGCGCCCGGCCTTCAGCTCAAGCGCTTCCCCAATCAACTCGGCCTGATCCGGCAATTTGTTGACAAGGATCAGTTTCGGCGGTGGGCGCTTGTCGTAGAATTGCACAAGGAAGGCTGACAGCACTTCCTCTGGTGTCTGTTCCCGTTCGTGACGCGGATAATGCGCCGTCGCGCCCCAGTTCTGTCCGGCGCGAATGAAGAAGACCTGCACGCAAGATACGCCGCCATCCATCTCGATGGCGAATACATCTGCCTCTTCAATATCTTCCGGATTCACATCCTGGCTGGCGCGCACATGGGCCAGCGCGCGAATCCGGTCTCGCAATCGCGCCGCGCGTTCAAATTCCATTTCCTCCGCAGCTGCTTCCATGTCTGCCGCAAGGCGCTTCTGAAGGTCGGCCCCCTTCCCGCGCAGGAAATCTGCCGCCTGATCGGCCAGCGCCTGATAATCCTCGGTCGAAATCAAATCGACGCAGGGCGCAGCGCAGCGCTTGATCTGGTGCAGCATGCAGGGGCGGGTCCGAACGCTGTAGACGCTGTCCTCACAAGTGCGCAGCAAGAACGCCTTTTGCAGCGTATCGAGCGTGCGCATTACGGACCCCGCGCTCGCGAACGGCCCGAAATAGTCCCCCTGATCCATCTTCGAACCACGATACTTCTTTATCTGCGGGGCTTCATGATCGCGACGGATGAGNATGTAGGGNAAGGATTTGTCGTCGCGCAGCAAAACGTTGAAGCGGGGCTTCAGGCTTTTGATCAGACTGGCCTCGAGCAGCAGCGCCTCAGTCTCGGTCTCTGTGACGACGAATTCCATCCGCTTGGTCATGGAGATCATGCGCGCAATTCGCTGCGTATGACCGCCCAGCCGCGCATAGTTCGACACACGTGCCTTCAGGTCGCGTGCTTTGCCGACATAGAGCACGTCATCATGCTCGCCGAACATGCGATACACGCCGGGCTTGTTCGGCAGCCTTTTCAGATTGTCNTTGATGACATCGATGCCCCGNAGGGACGTCGCGCCGGAATCAGTCGGGTNCATNACTCAACAGATAGTCCGGCTTNCCGCCGGATGCGAGCCTTAGCCGAAGTTCAACATGNNATGAANCGCAAACCGGGAATCCAGCATCCAGCCNGCGCCGAAGCTGAACAGCATNACCAGNANGATNGACGANANGAAGGANCGCCCCTNCTTNGGCGNATGNTTNCGGTTCGCCGCCTTCACNAGAATAAGGAAGAACAACAGCGCNATGAACACCGCCATGAAGAAGACTTTCTCCATGTCNGANAGATGGTCGACCCAATCGGTGACGTCCAGAATGATNTCGTTTGCCACTTCNGCGATCTTGTCGAGCANCGCATTCAGCAAACTCATGTCCAGTGATACGCTCATGTCTCCCCGCAAATTCCCGTCCTGGGAACGCTTTCATGCTTGTTTCAGGAACGAGGAGTGTCTCACACATGGCTAAAATCCAGCCCTAGACCGGCATATGAATTTACCGCNTTCGATTCAGGCATTGNAAAGGAATTTTCCCGGCTGCGGCGGTTTTCCCCCTGCCCGGCTCTTGCCGCGCGCCAGCCGCAGGATTAAGCCGACGCAAACGCCAGCCGAGCGTGACACGCACAGGAAATACTCATGTCTGAAACCCTTCGCCTTTCTGAAGCCCTGGACCGCGTAAAGCCGTCCGCCACCATCGCCGTCACCACAAAAGCGAATGAACTGAAACGGGCCGGACATGATGTGATTGGCCTNGGAGCGGGCGAGCCGGATTTCGATACGCCNGACAACATCAAGGAAGCCGCCATNCAGGCGATCCGCGATGGCAAAACCAAGTACACGCCCGCCGATGGAATTCCGGAACTGAAAGAAGCAATCTGCGCCAAATTCCAGCGTGAGAATGGCCTGACCTATACGCCGAGCCAGATCCANATCGCGCCGGGCGGCAAGCCGGTCATCTANAATGCCTTTGTCGCGACGCTAAANCCCGGCGANGAAGTCATCATCCCGGCGCCATATTGGGTGTCCTATCCCGACATGGCGCTGATGGCAGGCGGCACGCCCGTGCCGGTCGCCTGCGGACCGAACGCCAATTACAAGCTGACGCCGGAAGCGCTGGAAGCTGCAATCACGCCGAACACCAAATGGCTGTTGCTGAACTCACCGTCCAACCCGACTGGCGCCGCCTATACGAAGGAAGAGCTGCGCGGCCTGGCCGATGTGCTGCTGCGCCACCCGCATGTCTGGACGCTGACCGACGACATGTATGAGCACCTCGTCTATGACGANTTTGAGTACTTCACGATCGCGCAGGTCGAACCGAAACTGTTCGAGCGGACGCTTACCGTGAATGGCGTGTCAAAGGCTTATGCCATGACGGGTTGGCGCATCGGCTATGCTGGCGGACCGGAAAANCTGATCACAGCCATGCGCAAGGTGATCAGCCAGACCACGTCCAATCCCTGCTCCATCAGCCAGTGGGCCGCGGTCGAAGCGCTGAACGGGCCGCAGGACTTCTTGCCCGAACGACGCGCCGTTTACCAACAGCGCCGCGACATGGTCGTGGCTGGCCTCAACGCTGCCGAGGGCATCACCTGCGCGACGCCAGAAGGCGCTTTCTATGTCTACCCGTCCTGCGCGGGCGTGATCGGCAAGACCNGCCCTTCCGGAAAAGTCATTGAGAGTGACAAGGATTTTGCTTCCGAACTGCTCGAACAGGAAAAAGTCGCCATCGTCTTCGGTGAAGCTTTCGGCCTTTCCCCGGCATTCCGCGTATCCTACGCGACCTCCACAGAGGCACTGCAGGAAGCCCTGACCCGCATACAGCGCTTCTGTGCGAACCTGTCATAAACCAATGGTATAGAGGGGCTCTATATCGGGTGTTCCACGTATTGATTTGAATGGAACTTTCCCCGTTCTTACGTGCTGAACAAGAGAGCANAAAGGAGCCCCTCATGCCTGTAGACATCGGTCTGAACGACGACGCCCGAAACACATCCGCCGACGCCCTGCGCGTCCTGTTGGCGGAGACATATGCATTGTACTCCAAGACGCACGGCTACCACTGGAACGTGACCGGCCCACGCTTCAACAGCCTGCACACCATGTTCGAGACACAATATAATGAGCTGTGGCTGGCGCTGGACGAAATCGCTGAACGCATCCGCGCGCTCGGCCATTTTGCCCCAGCCTCTGCCNGCGAGATGGTCGAACCAGCTACGATCAAGCCGGACAATGGCATTCCGGATGCTGACACGATGGTCGAAAACCTGGTTAAAGGTCATGAAGCGGTCAGCCGCGCAGCGAAAGCCGGNNTGAAAATCGCGGAAGATAATGGCGACGCCGTAACGGCCGATCTGATGACGCAGCGCGCCGCCATCTCGGAGAAGACCGCCTGGATGCTGCGCGCCAATCTCTAGGGAATCCGCGCCTCCGGCGCATCCTGTATATTGCACTGCACAACAAGTGCCGCGTTTCATGGGCTTGACGGTCCCGCTGAGGCGCGGCACTCTTTCATTTGTGTAATGAATGGGTCAGCAAGAGCCCACCGGAACAACCCCGGACTGCGCGCAAAAAAAGGCCCGGCAGCGAGTTAACGCGCCGGGCTGTAAAGTATCGGGTCCCGTAGGGGGGAGGAAACGCCCAATCGGAGGAAGGATTGGGTTAATGCCCGGGACCCTTGGCATGCGTGTTAAATAAACACTCCAGCCCTGTTTTCAACCTACGAGACAGCAAAGCTTTCATGCAATTATGCATGAATGTCGCATTTCTGACTAATTCTGACGCATAGCAGGACGACGCAGGATTTCGGTCTCTGCGGTGATGAAATCCCGGAACGCCGCAATCCGCTTGGAACGGCGCAAATCACTCGGATAGATGAAGTAGAGATCGAAGATCGGGCCGACCGTTTCCGGCAGCACTTTCACAAGGCGCGGCATTGTCCCGGCCATGTAATCCGGCACATCCGCAATCCCCAGACCAGCATCCACCGCGCGCAACATGGCAAACACATTGTTCACTTTTAGCGCGGCCTGGCGTGGCGGGCTGTCATCGCGACCGACCCGGCAGGCAAAGCTCATCACATCCAGCATGGAGGTTTCGTCGCCATAGGCGATGATGCGGTGATTATCCAGATCNTGCGGCGTGCGGGGCATGCCATAGGCTTTGAGNTATTCCGGCGANGCNTAAAGGTTCGTCGCAACTGTGCCCAGCTTGCGCTGGATAAGGTCTGCCTTGTCCGCAGCCCACAGGCGGATGGCGCATTCGGCCTCCAGCTTCAGCAAATCATATTCGCGGCTGTCATCAAGACGAAGATCCAGATTCATGTCCGGATGCTTGCGCATGAAGCCGCCGAGGCGCGGCACAAGCCAGGTGGACCCGAAAGCCACTGGCGCGGCTACGATCAGTTCACCCTGCGGGGTTTCCTGTTGGTCCTTCAGCAGCGTATTCGCCGATTGCGCGGCGGTGGCCATTTCCATGGTCGAACGGAACAGGGTGTGCCCGCTATCGGTCAGCACCANACCGCGCGCATGCCGCTGGAACAGGGACACGCCNAGCGCCTCTTCCAGCGCCGCAATCTGGCGCGAGACAGCCGACTGCGATATGCCCAGCCGTTCCCCTGCCGAGGTCAGGCTGCCAGCTTCTGCCGCCGCGTGGAAAGATTTCAGTTTACCCCAATCCATGGGGAGCGTTTGTGACGCCTAAATGACCCCACGGCAAGCAGAGAATGCGGCAGTCCCTCCCACCCGCATACTGTAGGGCGGGTTGAACAAAGCGATGCGCGCCCGTTCCACGCTCTCTCTGTGATGTGGTGTTGGTGGAATCCTGTCCAAATTCGCACCCAAGCCACTACGTTCCCCAACGTGACGTCCCACTGCCATGCCTGTTCTTCTAGTTTCCGGGTGATACACTCCTCATCGGGAGGAATATCAGATGCCACGACTGAAACAGGCGGGGCGCGAAGCGGAAAATCCGTTCGCAAACCGGATTTTTGACATCCTGTTCGGCGAACGGGACCCGATTGCGGAGCCTGGAACCGAGACCGGAACGCCCGGGAACTGGTGGACTGTTTTCAACATCGTGCCGGATGCATTCAAGCACACAACTGAAGGGTTTCAGTTTTACCGGTCAAAAAATCGGAAGCTGGATCCGAAACTGCGTGAACTCGGACAGACCCGCGCAGGCTTTGCCGTTGGCTCACAGTTTGTCTTTTCCCAGCATTGCAAGGCCAGCCGCGACGTCGGCCTCACCGAAGACCAGATCGCCGCCATACCTCATTGGCAGGTGGCATCCTGCTTCAGCCCGCTGGAGCGCGCAGTTCTCGCCTATACGGACGGACTTGTCCTGCAGCGCGGCCGCATCCCGGATGGCGTGTTCGATGCGCTGAAGTCCGGNCTGTCGGATGAGGAAATTCTCGAACTCACCTACATCACCTGCACCTATATGATGCACGCGATCATGAGCCGCGCACTGAAGCTGGAATATGATGATGTGGATGAGCGTATTGTTGAGATAGCCGCACCAAAAGATGCGAACACGGATGTCATGTCGATGGTCGACAAGGGAGGAAACTGAACATGGCCTATCATCATCTCGCCCTCGCCGCGAAAGACATGAAAGCCACGCACGCATTCTATGAAGGCATCATGGGGTTTGAGCTGGTAAAGGTTGAAGTTGCTCCCATCATGACCGGAGGCTGGGGCAAGCATTTCTTTTACCGCATGGATGGCGATGACAGCCGGTTTATCGCCTTCTGGGAACTTCATGACACAGAGGGCAGCGAAGATTATGTGTATGACATCAACGCCGCCGCCAAACTGCCGCCGGGCACGAACCATTATTCCTTTTCCGTTGACTCGAAACAGGAGCTGGAAGACTGGAAACAGAAATGGCTCGCAGCCGGTCTGGACGTATTCGAAATCGACCATAACTGGTGCCATTCGATCTATACCAGAGACCCAAACGGAAACTCTGTCGAATTTTGCCTGACCACAGGAACGTTCACCGAGACCGACAGGCAGCGCGCGCTCGACGCACTTTCGGAAACAGAGTTCACCCCCTCCCCGCCCCCTGCCTTCATGCAGTTATGGAATGGGAAAAAGGTAGACAGCTGATAGATCGCCTACTGACTGGCCCAGAGGATACGTGCGATCCAGGCGATCTCGGACGGCTTGAAACTGCGCGTGGGATAGGCCGGGTTCAGAGAGGCAAGCTCCACCGCGCGTGAATTCCGCCGCGCAAGGATCTTGGCCATCACTTCACCTTCCAGCGTTTTCGCCACAACCCGGTCACCAATTTTCACCTCGGAGCCCGGCGAGACGATGATCCGATCCCCCGCGCGATAGGCTGGCTCCATCGAATCGCCGCTGATCTCCAGCGCATAGACCGACTCGGTCTCAAGCCCCGGAAAGCGAACCTCTTCCCAGCCGCCCCCAACCGGAAACCCTGCATCGTCAAAAAAGCCGTCCTGCCCGGCTTGCGCAAAACCAATCAAGGGTGCAATCGCGCCGCGCCGCCCATCGACCAGCGCCGCGAAATCCTCAAACCGACTGCCAACTGAATCCAGCACACGCGCAAGACTCTCCGTAGACGGCCAGCGCGGACGACCATCCGCCGCCTCCCGCTTCGACGGATTGAACGCCGTCGGGTCCAGCCCGGCCCGCCGCGCAAGACCAGATGGGGTCAATCCATGATGAGCGGCCAGGGCATCAATGCCTCGCCAAATGTCACGATGTTTCATGGGATAATTTTCCCAACTATTGCCTTGCTCGCTAAATAGGAATATCCACCTATTGTCAAGTCAGNTTGGGAGTCAGGCATGAAACTTTTCATTCATGGCGTGCCGGATACGCCGCATTTGTGGGAACCGNTGATTTCCGTGCTGGACCTCAGTGAAAACGACTATCGTGCGCCTGCCCTGCCCGGTTTTGGGTGCGCCCGTCCGGCCGGGTTCTCTGCCACGAAAGAAGCTTATACAGATTGGCTTGTCGGCCAGATGGAAGACATTGGCGGAGGCATAGATATCGTTGGCCATGACTGGGGCGCCTTGCTGACCTTGCGGGCCGTCTCTCTGCGGCCGGATCTTGTGCGCACCTGGTGNGTTACCAACGCGGTGATCGATCCCGAGTATCGTGGACATGCCATGGCCCGCCGCTGGGCTACACCAATCCTGGGCGAGTTGGTTATGCTGGGCATGCGGAACAAGAAGCGGCTTCTTCCCGCCATGATCGCTGGCGGNATGCCGAAAAGCCTCGCAAAGAAGGAAGTTCCCCTGATTGACAAGACCATGCGGCAGAGCATCCTCGATCTTTACCGCTCAGCCGACGGACTGCGGTTTTCNGATGACTGGGTCAACGGCCTCGCAAATCTGCCACAGCGCGGACAGCTTTTCTGGGGCGAGACTGATCCTTATGTCGACCTTTCCGTCGCCAAACGGTTTTCAGAGCGATGGAATGTCCCACTTCATGTGGAGACCGGTGCGGGGCACTGGGCCTGTGCAGAACGGNCGACGGAATTCGCCGCCCTTCTCCAGTCACATTGGGCGTGAACTTCAGGCGGCCTCTTTTTTCGGGCTGCCAAGCTCCTGCTTCACACGCTCTGCCAACTGACGAACAGTAAACGGTTTCGGCAGGAAGGAAACTGCCCGGTCATCATCCAGCTGCTTGGCAATATCGCGCTCTGCATAGCCAGAGATGAAGATCACACGTGCATGGCCAAGCAACTCCTTGGCCTCGCGGATCAGCGTCGGNCCATCCTTACCCGGCATGACGACATCTGANATNACGAGGTCGAAGCTCTCCGGATTGTCTTCCAGAATCTCCATTGCCTCTTCGCCATCGCAGGCTTCCTCAACCTCNTAGCCGCTNGAGCGCAGCAGAGAGGCCGCAATGCCGCGAACACCGTCTTCATCCTCGATCAACAGGATGCGACCACGGCCGGAAATATCCACTGGCTGGCTCGCGGCGTGCTCGACCTGCGCCATATCCACTGGCTCTGGAATCTCTTCGGCGGCCAGCGCTGGCAGGTAGATGTGGAANGTCGTGCCTTTGCCCACGCCAGAGGTGGTGCAGATATAGCCGCCGGACTGCTTGATAATGCCGTACACAGTCGCGAGGCCAAGNCCCGTNCCAACGCCCGCTTCTTTCGTGGTGAAGAAGGGTTGGAAGATCTTGTCCATGACATCCTTNGGCATGCCGTGGCCGGTATCTTCCACTTCAATCAGCATGTAGTCGCCATCATTGACGAAGGAAAAGCCCTTCTCCTGGGCTTCCTTGCCAGTCGCCCGCGCCGTACGGATCGTCAGCTTGCCGCCATTCTTGTGGCTCAGCATCGCATCGCGCGCATTGGTGGCAAGATTGAACAGCGCGTTTTCCANCTGNTTCTTGTCAGCCTTGACGTATGGCACATCGCGGCCATGCTTGACGTCCAGTTCGATCCGCTCGTCCAGCAATTGACGCAGGAGAATGGAGAATTCGGTCATGAAGTCTGTCACCGCGAAGACTTCGCGCTTGAAGGTCTGCTGGCGCGCATAGGCGAGCAGCATCTTCACAAGATCCTTCGCACGGATCGANAANTCGTGGATNGACTTCAAATTTGGATAGGAAGGGTCGCCCAGCGGATGGTGGACCATCAGCTGCTCATTGTTCAGGATGATACCCTGAAGCACATTGTTGAAGTCATGCGCCACGCCGCCGGCAAGCTGGCCAATTGCCTGCATCTTNTCGCCATGCGCCAAACGCATCTCCAGCTGGCGCTGTTCGGTAATATCCATGACATATGCAACCGACGGTCGACCCGCGCCGTCCAGCGCCACGAAGACGTTGACGTGCTTTGGCTCCTGCCCGGCAAGCTTCAGGCTGATCGGCTTGTCGATCGCATCAACGAGGAGACCACTCAACGCCTCCTGCCCTTCCTCGGCGAGGAAGAGGTCAGAGAATTTTCCGCCCGGCGCAGCCTTGCCTTCGGTCAAATCCATCAGGGAGCGNTTGGCATCCATGATGATCGCGCTGTCGACGCTGCCGCCTTCCAGACGCACAGCACCAAAAGGCGCGTCATCAAACATCGGGTCGCCATCCGGGCGCGGCGGACGCGAAGCGGTCGACAGGCGGAAGCCTTCCTCGCCCGTATTCATCACCTGTTGGCTGGCCAGGATGATTGTACGACCGGTCGCTTCGGCGCCCTTGCCAGACCAGGTCGTGATCGCCTGNACNGGACGCTCGACACCATCGCGGCCGCGCAACTGAATATCCACCCGGCCCGGCACNCCGGATTTGCGATCTCGCGACAGCATCTTCACAAATTCCGGACGCATGATGTCATCGATCCGGATGTTCTTCGCCATTTCCGGCAGGCCGAGCATGTCGCGCAGCCAGCCATTGGCGTAGGTAATCGTACCGTCCGGGCGCGCGGCAAAGAACCCCATCGGCGCGTCTTCGACGTAAAGCGACTTCAAGTCCGCCGCACCAGTCGCTTCGCGCTCGCCTGCGATCGGGCGGATGCGCCACAGAACCTTGTCACGTGGCAGCGGAGAAACAGTGATCTCGAACTGCGCCGGTACGCGCTCAGGGCCAATCGTGATCGGTGGCAGGATTTCGCGGCGCGCATGNCCGACTTTGGCGTCCTTNGAGAGGCGATAAACGGGCGCTGCCAGACCGGGATTGGCCCCGAACAGGCGGTCGACAGTGACAGGCGCACCTTCGGCCTGTGAACCAATCAGAGCCAGCGNGGTCAGTTCGCGGTAAGATCCATTCGCCGCCATTGGCGCGCCACCGCGGTCTGCAATCAGAACAGATTCATCCAGCGCTTCGATCCAGCCATACCGAGGCGTCGCCGCCTGCGCTGCACGAGCAATCGAGCCGCGCTCCGGAAACAGGCCCAGCATCCGACCGGCGCCGCGCACACTCCACAACAGGAAAACCAGACCACCAGACGCCATTGCGATCAGAAGGATCGGTCCCGGCGCGCCCGATGCGTTCGGCCAGGCAAGCGCTACACTCGCAGCGGCAATCGACACAAGCAGGCAGANCCAGAATGACAATTGCATCCAGTCCAGCCGTCCACGCTCAGACAACGCACTCAGTTCAGCGGCAGAATCCTGATCGTCAACGGGAGCAGCATTGGCCTGCACTTTTAAATCCATCGGTCGCTTTACACTCCTGCTGCCAGCCGCCAAGGTCGCGCCAGCACTTTACGCCTATTTCCGTCCAGCATCGCTGGCGACTCAGTCATACGGAATCCTAGTCTACCAAATGTGGCACGACAAAGGTTAATGAAGTGGGAAAAGACGTTAAGATGAACGTTGAAAATTGCAGAAATCACAGTGGAATCGGAGGTTTTCATGAGACGGACTTCAACAGCAATCGCAGCGCTCCTGCTGCTCGGCGCATGCCAGAGCGAGCCCAGCGACACGCTTCCGCCNCCAGTTGCCGAGATGCCGCCAGCGCCGGCAATTCAGGACCGCGCTGAAATCGTTGCTGCAGAAAGCGCCCGCCTGAACCAGTTCTTCGAAGACAAGTTCCAGGCCACGCTTTCGCGCAACCCGATGTACCAGACCTATCTGGGCGTGAAGACCGATTATGACAAATGGAACGACGTCTCTGACGAAAATGCCGTGCGCGAAATGGAAATCCAGCGCGCCGACATGGAAGAGATGAAAACCCTGTTCGACTACGACCTGCTGGACGATCAGGCCAAACTGTCCTGGCGACTTGCGGAATATGANCTCGCGCAGGCGGAAGCGGCCTTCCCATTCCGCCATCACAGCTACACGTTCGACCAGATGCGGGGTGTGCAGTCGAGCATTCCGGCTTTCCTGGTCAACCAGCATGGCGTCACCAGCCTGTCAGACGCGGAGGCCTATGTTTCGCGGCTCGAAGGNATCTCAGCTTATCTCGATCAGCACATTGAAAATGCGGAGTATTCGGCGAGCCTTGGCATCAAGCCNCCGGCCTTCGCCTACGCCTATGTCCTGAACGATTCCAAAGGCGTCATAACAGGATACCCGTTCACGTCGGACGTTTCCGATGGCAGCGAAGACAGCCCGCTGATGAAGGATTTCCGCGGCAAGGTCACCAAACTNGTCGAGGCTGAAACCATTGATCAAAGCCAGGCGGACGCATTGCTTTCGGATGCGGTTGCGGCGCTGACATCATCCGTCGGCCCAGCCTATGAGAATGTGATCACGGTNATGGAGGCCCACGCCGAAACCGCCACGACNGATGATGGCGCGTGGAAGCTGCCAGACGGCGACGCCTATTACGCGATGCGCCTGAACCAGATGACCACGACAGGCATGAGCGCAGCTGAAATTCATCAGCTGGGTCTCGACGAAGTGGCGCGCATTCACGGCGAAATGCGCGGAATCATGGCGCAGGTCGGATACGAAGGCACGCTCAAAGAATTCTTTGAATTCATGCGGACTGACGAGCAATTCTACCTGCCGAACACGGAAGAAGGTCGTGAGGCTTACTTGTCCGAGGCACGTCATCAGATCGAGCTGATGAAAGAGGACCTGCCGAGTGTGTTCAACACATTCCCGAAAGCCGACATGATCGTGAAAGCGGTTGAGCCGTTCCGCGAAAAGTCCGCAGGCAAGGCCTTCTATTCCCGCCCTGCCCCGGATGGCAGCCGNCCCGGCACNTANTATGCNAACCTCTACCGCATGCAGGATATGCCGACCTATCAATTGCAGGCACTTGCCTTCCATGAGGGCATTCCGGGCCACCACATGCAGATTGCCATCGCGCAGGAACTGGAAGGCATTCCGAGCTTCCGGAAGTATGGCGGCTACACCGCCTTCTCCGAGGGCTGGGGCCTGTACTCAGAATACCTGCCGAAGGAAATGGGCTATTATTCCGACCCGTATGATGATTTCGGCCGCCTCGCCATGGAGATCTGGCGCGCTGCCCGTCTCGTCGTCGACACNGGAATTCACGACAAGAAATGGACCCGTGAACAGGCAATCCAGTATCTTCTCGACAATACGCCGAACCCCGAAGGCGACGCGAAGAAAGCCATTGAGCGCTACATCGTGATGCCGGGTCAGGCGACAGCTTACAAGATCGGCATGATCAAGATCCTGGAGCTTCGGGAATCAGCCAGAGCCGAACTTGGTGATGCATTCGACATCGCAGAGTTCCACGATGTTGTGCTGAAGGATGGCCCGGTTCCGCTCAGCATTCTGGAAGAGAATGTGAAAACCTGGGTCGCCTCCAAACAGGAAGCCTGATCCGAAACGCCGCGCAGCCCTTTGCAGACTTTCCGCATTTGGCGGGAATGGCGAATACGCTGCGCGGCGCTTTCTTGGGAACTGATAAAGTCAGGCGACGTAACTTGATCTGAACGTTTGACCGTCCCTATCAGGGGACTGGACCAATTTGCCATCAGGAGATTTGGGGATGCTGGGTGAAATCATGACGGAGGTCTTCTCCGTATCGGGCCTGTTTACGNTNTTNATGNTNTTGNTGCTNCAGGCCGTGCTCGGCTTCGNCAANNTGCTCTACATNTCNATCGAATCAAANCGNGTNGGCGAAGNNAAAGCGCCGATGGTNCGCCAATGGGGCATCGGCCTCGCNGTCGCTGTTCNGGATCNTCCTGCTCTTCNTCATCGTCGCNCTGTTCGATGCNNTGGCCGAGCCNNTGTTCGGNTTNCATCTNNCNGGNNTNNTNGANGGNGAGTTNACCTTCCAGAGCNTNATCACNNTCGNNGGNGGNGCNTTCATCATCTACACNGCGATCAAGGAAATCACCCACCTGCTGACGGTCGACCACATTGAGCACAGCGAAGGCGGCAAGGCCAAATCGGTCATGCAGGCCATCACGCTCATCGTGGCGATGAACCTCGTCTTCTCATTCGACTCCATCCTTTCCGCGATGGCGATTGCAAACGTCGAAGTCGCAAACATCGTATCGGCCAGCGGCGAGGTGATCGACACGTTCAAGGGCACCGTGACGGATTGCAAGTCCGCCCTGATCAGCACGCCCATCGAAGGCGCTGTCGGCTGTCGTCCCGGCAAGGATTATCAAGTCTGGCTGATGGCGATCGCGATTATCGTATCCGGTATCGTGATGGCACTCATGGCGGACGCGGTCGCTGAGTTCCTCAAGAAGAACCGGATGTACGAAGTTCTCGGCCTCTTCATCCTGTTCCTGGTCGGGGTCCTGCTGGTCACTGAAGGCGCCCATCTGGCTCACATGAAACTGTTCACCTTCACCATCGAAGCCATGAGCAAATCGAGCTTCTACCTCGTCATCTTCGTTCTGGTGGTCACCGATATCATCTCGACCAACTACCAGAAGCGTCTCTGGCGGCAGCGCGAAGCGGAACTCCAAGCCCACGGAGAATCCGAATCCGTTGTCGCTGCGGTTGACGATGAAATGGATAGGAAGCCACCGATCTTCACAGGCTTCAGACTGTAAGGAACGGCGCTACTGGACGCCCTGTTGCCGACTAGCGCAGCAGGGCCGTCCGCCTGCTGATGCGCAGGGCCATCCTGTTGCCCTTGCGACCGATCTGGCCCTCTGCAACCACAGCGCCGTCGCGGCCACCAGTCAGCAATTCGACAGGCTGGTCTGATGGCAGGCCAAGCAGCAGGGTCGAGCCTGGCTTGAGGTCTGCAAGACGCGAGAGTGGTACGCTGAGCGATGCGATACGCGCGGTCAGAACGGCTGTCATCGCCCCTGCCCCCGCTGCTGCTGGTACAGCTGCAGGCGCACTCAAAGCCATCTGGCGAGACCGGACAGGCGCCGGTTCACTCGCGCCATCGAACAGGTCGTCCTCCGCCATGATCAGACGCGCTGGCATCTTTGCATCATTCACGCGTACATCGAGGTCAAGAATCGTGGTCTGCCCCGGCCCGGCCAGCGCGGACGCAAATTCCGGATCCGTCTCGATACGGGAGAATTTCAGCGACGACGCCAAGGCCGCGCCCAATGGCCGAACCAGCCCTTCCAGCAGCGCCGCATCCATCGGCGTCAACATGCGCGCCTTCTGCTGGGATGGGTGTCCACCGCACGCCGTTTCGATCAAGGCATTCGCCAGCGGCGCGCTGATCACCAGCATCGCGGCAATCTCTCCGCCGGGTGCGGTGAAGCAGGCGATCGCTGATCCCGTACCCGCGCAATCTGTCTGTAAACCCTGGTCGAAACTGCCCCGTGCACTCGCGCGCGCCAGAGCGGCCGCCTTCAGGCCACATCCATCACGCAGGGCGAGACTCAGGCGAGACGCCATCCGGCGTGCCTCGTCGGTCACATCGGTCGGTTGCGCTGGCGGCAAGGCGAGGTCGCGAACCTCTACGTCTTCCACCTGCGCCGGCTCGGGTTCAGGCTCCGGCATGTCATCCAGATTGGGTCGCAGCAGCGCTTCGATTTCCGCCGCGCTCAGAACACCGCGCGACGTCGGCAACGGACGATCGGGCGTGATCGGCTCGAACGTTGTTGGCATGTCCAACATGATGTCGGACTCACGTCGAGGTGACATGTCCCATCCATCATCAGCAGCAAGAGGCAAGTCGGTCTTCATGGAGCGGTCGGCCGGTTCTTGGGTTCCTGACCGTTTTGCGCCAGATACGGTTAACGACTGGTTAGGAATTTCCTCTTTCGTCCGCTCATCGTCAGCCATGATTCTACCCTGGTCTCCGTTGGGATTAATGCAGGCGCACTTCACGTTAAGTATCACGAGCTGGCGTTAAGGCCTTGATTACGATGCTGTAAGACATCGTTTGGACCTTCATGCCATTATGCCTTCATCGCATGAGGCACCAAGCATAACCGCCGAAGCGTTGGGTAGATTGGGCGAAAGAAAACGGCGGTAATCCGATGCCGGATTACCGCCGTTGTTTTATTCCGAACTGGAATTGAGTTAGTCGTCTCGCAGCGTGCGCTCTTTGCGCTCATGGCGCTCCTGCGCCTCAAGGCTGAGCGTGGCGGTCGGGCGCGCTTCCAGGCGACGCAGACCAATCGGCTCACCCGTCACTTCGCAATAGCCGTAAGATCCATCATCGATGCGGCGCAGCGCCGAGTCGATCTTGGAGATCAGCTTGCGCTGTCGGTCCCTCGTGCGCAGCTCAAGCGCCTTGTCGCTTTCGGCAGACGCGCGATCCACGATGTCCGGCAAGGATCCTGACTCACCCTGCAGATTGTTGATCGTCTGCTTTGCGCCATCAAGAATGTCAGCCTTCCAGTTTTCCAGAAGCCGACGGAAGTAGGCGAGCTGGCGCTCGTTCATGAACTCCTCGTCGTCTGAGGGGCGATAGTCGTCCGATAGGTCAACACTCATCGCTTATTCACCTTACTCTGTTTGGGGGCGGATATAGACCGCCTAGTGATTCTCTGCAATTCCTGCCGCTGAGTAATTTTTGCCAATGTTTTCAGTCAATTGAGGCAAAATCATGTAATCTTCATGAGATTGTTACCAATCGACTGCGTCGTATTCCGAGAAATTCGGTGCAATTTACAGGCCAGCCCTTGATCTTTCTCGCGACGATGCGCTGAATGAAATCTGTCCCAAACACTACGGATGCATTGGTTTCAGCGTACATGGCCCGACGCCGGAAAACTATGGATAAGACGTCCGGCTGGATGCAGGCAGTTGTCTTCAACTCGCTGCTGGTCCTCATGCCTGTCATCGCCGCGCAGAGCCTCTCAATGGCATTCTCCGGCGAAGGGTTCTCCGACACACCCACCATCGAAGCCATCGACCAGACCCGCCGCAACATGGACGAGTCCTTTGCCTCCATCTCTCCGCGCAGCGGCGGCGACAAATACAAATTCTGGCACGACATCGTCGAACGCGAACTGACCGATATGGACGTTTCCGCGGCGCGTGGTTTCCTGCTGGCTGCACCCGAAATGCTTGACCGTGAATCTGTGCGGGAGCTTCAGGCAGATTCAGATGGGGTGAAGATGGACCGCGCGGATGATCGCCTGGCCGCTGCCGCCTTGCGCAAGCTTCCGCTCGATATCGGCCTGAAATTCGAAGAGGCAGAAGCTGCCGCTGGCCGCAAGACATTTGCATCCACATCGTCCGCTCTGGACGANACTGATGAAACGGAAGCGACAAACCCGGACACGGATGCTGAAACGGCAGACACGTCGGACCTGGGCGAGGAAGCCGAAACCGAGGTGACCCTTGCGGCGAGCGCCCGTTCGGCCGACCGGCGCTTCATCCTGCTCGGCACGTTCGCGGACCTTGCCAACAACTCAGAGCGCTGGGTAAAGGGCGACCGGGTTGATCCGATTACGCTGAAAGTGACGGCCATCGGCCTCATCGGTGCCGAGAGCGCGGATGGCGTGGGCGACGGGAATGTCCGGGCAGCGTCCATCCTGAAGTCCGCCCGGCGCGCCCGGCGAATGACCCCGGAATTCACGACCTATATGCGCAACCGGCTGAACGATGCGATTCCCGACTCGGCACTCCGCCCTGCCCTGGAAGACGTTTTCGATGAACTGGCCACAACCAGCGTGCGTGTTGATCGTGTGCGGGACGCCTATATGAGCGCCATCGATCCGGCGGGCCTGCAGCAACTCGAGGCAGACCTCGTCCAGATCGACCGGATCGGCATGCTGACGAGCACGCCCGCAGCCATCACTTTGATCGAGCATGTAAAAGACGAAGCGGATCTGCGTCGCGCGCGCCTGCTGGCCGAGGCTGGCGGTGACCGCTCTGTTGCTCTGGTGAAGCAAAATGGCGAAGACGCCCTGCGCATTGCCGACACCGGCATCAAATGGACCCGCGACCTGATGTTTCAGGTCATGGGCCTTACTGCGTCCGGGCTGGCCCTGCTCTATGTGATGATCGCGACGTTCCGCCGGAATGTCCGCCTTCCGAAAAAGCGTATCGAGCCGACAGGAATCTGATCGCTAGAGATTGAATGCGCCGCGAATGCCATCGATCAGAAGCTGAACGGACAAGGCCGCAAGAATGACGCCCAGGATCCGCGTCAGCGCGCCCGCAACACTTGCCCCCATCAGCCGGACCAGTGGCCCCGCAGCCAGGAAGATCAGAAGCGTCAGCGCAAGGTTCAGGCCGATCGCAGACAGGACAATCCCCTTCTCGATCCAGTCGGACTTGTCAGACATGTAGAACATGGCCGTGGCGATCGTACCCGGCCCGGCGACCATTGGAATGCCAAGCGGGAACACGGATACATCATCCGGCTCGGGGTCTGCTGCGTGGCTTCCCAAATGTTCCTCGGCGCGGTGTTCCCGGCGTTCCGTCCGTTTCTCGAACACCATGTCGAGCGCGATCATGAACAGCAGGATGCCGCCGGCAGCCCGGAACGCATCAATCGAGATGTGCATTGCGCCGAGTAGCCAGGAGCCGCCAAACGCAAACCCATAAATGATAATCGTGGCGACAATAATCGACTTGATCGCCATTCGGCGACGATAGGCGGCATCACCACTCGCCGTCAGCGTCGCAAACACGGGCGCTACGCCCAAGGCGTCGATCAGGACGAAAAAGGTGACAAAGGATGCGGTAAAAAGAGAGATCAGTTCGGCGCTCATGCGCGCGACCTAATCTTTTTGGTCCGCTGCGTCGAGGATTTCCTGCACGAGCGGCGCAACAATCACTGCATCTCCCATGCCCGCGAACCGGGACAGGTCGGCGCCGCCAGAAGCAAGGGACATCATCATGCGATGGCCGCGCAGACGCTGCAGCAAGCCTTCCTCACCACGATGGCCATCTGCTGTGGCTGTGCGGCCGTGTCCGAGATCCACCAACAAGCCTTCACCCTTCCCGGCCTCCAACAGGGAGATTGCCTCATCTAGTGAGACAGCCTTCGGATCAGGGAGTGGGTCCATGCGCATTGGTTTCGCCATCATTCCGGTCCTCGCGCGTCAGCGGCCATCAGCTTTCTGCACCGGCTCAGCGCGCGATATAGATTGGAACTGGCAACATCGGCCGAAATTTCCAGAACATTTTCACGGTCTTCATCGCTTTCGCAAACGGCGAGCAACCCTGCGATGGCTTCAGCTGCCTGCGCATATGGCGGACCATCGACCTCGCCGAGCAGGTACATCTGCATGATCGCGAAATAGGCGCGCCCCGCCTGTGTGGTCGCTTCGGTAGGTCTCAGAATATCCTTCTCGCGCAGCACTCGGGCGCGCGTTTCGAGCAGAAGTACGCCACGCCGGTCGCCATTTCTGACAACCGCGCCGTTCACCACGAATGTTTCGCCCGGTTTGAGGGACAGCTTCAATGGCATAGTGTCTGATTCCACTCCTGCAGATTTTGATAAAATTTGCAGAAAGGCGTTAACGCTTGATTGCGATTGCGTAAGTCTGTCAAAAATTTGCAATCAATTGCATGCCATAAAGGCACCATGCGCCCGGTTCCCGAATGCGTAGGATCAACAGGCCTGCGAGGGGTTTGGTCCGTCACGGTCCTCAGGGGACGACCTAACCAAATCCAGCGCGGCGCTCATCTGAAGCTTGAGGCACTGCGGCGGTACGCATGGCTGACTTCCTTTTACCACAGAGCCTCCCTGCGCAAAAATGAATTCAATGCTGCAGCGCGGCAGCTGCCCTTTCGCCACGTCAGCGCTTGCTCCTCAGGCCCGCCACACTATTGTTGGGTCAGACCCAGATGAGGAAGAATTCATGCGTTTTGAAGGCACCCAGGATTATGTCGCCACCGATGATTTGAAAGTGGCAGTCAACGCGGCAATCGCTTTGGAGCGTCCGCTCCTGATCAAGGGTGAACCCGGCACCGGTAAAACCGTCCTCGCCGTTGAAGTGGCCAAGGCGCTCGGCGCAGAACTGATCGAGTGGCACATCAAATCTACAACGAAAGCCAGCCAGGGCCTTTACGAATATGATGCGGTCTCCCGGCTGCGCGACGGCCAGATGGGTGAAGAGCGCGCGAAGGACGTGGCGAACTACATCAAGAAGGGCAAGCTGTGGGAAGCGTTCACCGCTGAAAAGCGCCCAATCCTGCTGATTGACGAGATCGACAAGGCCGACATCGAATTCCCGAACGACCTCCTGCAAGAGCTCGACCGGATGGAGTTCTATGTCTACGAGACCGACCAGACCATCAAGGCGAAGCAACGTCCGATCGTGATCATCACATCGAACAATGAAAAGGAACTGCCGGACGCCTTCCTGCGCCGCTGCTTCTTCCACTTCATCAAATTCCCGGACGAAGAGACGATGAAAGAGATCGTCGATGTCCACTTCCCGGATATCAAGAACAAGCTGGTCAAGGACGCGCTGACGACCTTCTACGCCATGCGCGAACTGCCGGGTGTGAAGAAGAAGCCGTCCACGTCTGAGCTGCTCGACTGGCTGAAGCTCCTGATGAATGAAGACATTGATCTGGAGACCCTCAAGGAACAGGATCCGGACCGCCTCACCCCGCCCCTGCATGGCGCACTCCTGAAAAACGAACAGGACGTCGCCCTGTTCGAACGCCTCGCCTTCCTCGCCCGCCGCGGCGACGGCAATGGCGGCGGCCGCAGAGGCCCGGCGGGTTAAAAGGACAACTTCTCAGACANTGCCTGTTGTTCACGAAGCTTCGAATGGAAGTAGGCGACTTGCTTCGGGGAAAGCGCTTCGTGTGACGAAGTTCGAATGAAGCTGCACAAATCCCAAGGGTTCATCACCTGAACCAGTGGGTTGTGGCGCTCAACGTTGATCTTCCAGCCTGGAAAAACGACGACCGCTCGGACTGGATCCTTCAAATTCAGACCCATGCTCGCCAGATGCTCNTTCAGCCATACTGCCTGGCGGATAGCCTGCCGAGATGGGTCAGTTCGGGTTCTGAAGCGCCCCTTCCAGATTGATTTGCCATCGAACCGAAGACGAGAAATGCCGGTTCGGTTGGTCGTCCAGGTTTTCGTCTCCACGGCGTAGATGCCGCTCGTATGGAATACGACATGGTCCAGATTGAAGCCTGCGGCCTGTACATCATGCAGTATGCGAGCCCCATGCCGCTCAAGCTCATCCAGCTGCGCGCCAACTTCCCGCTCGCCTTCGCGACCCAACACGGCGTTTCGATACTGGCGGTCAAGTTTTAGCGCGATTGCAATAAACGCGGCCAAACAAACCAGCATGATCGCGAGATAAATGTGATCAAGGTCTTGGTCAGCGGGAAGAATGCGGCGCCCCGTGAGCGCGCCTGCCAGAAAGCAGAAAGCGGCGAGCGCAAAAACGCTGAGCCCGAGGAGAGAGCTTACGCGAGTGTCTAGAGACTCTCCTGCCCGACGGGCCCTGTATTTGCGAATAGGGGTAACGTTCTCGACGGACTCCATAGCGCCCTTCCCACTTCTATAGAGGGGCATCTACTTAATCGAAAACACTCAAGAATTTCTTTCTTTGATCGATCCGATTTCAATCTTTACGCTCTTTTTCGCAATCTCGAGCGCACCTCAATCCTTCGCTATGTCGCCCAGCGGCTGCGCCTTGGGCCGCCGGTTGACGTCTTCGCGGCTTTTCAGGAAGTCGGCCATCTTGGTCTTGTCCTGGCGCTCGTCGAACCAGGTTTTCCAGGCCAGTGTCATCCAGGCGGCATGGAACAGCAGGCCACAGATGATCGAAACCAGACCGGGGATCGGCCCGATATGGGCACGCCGGACAAACTCTCCCAGAGTCAGCACATCGGTTGGATGGATCGCAATCTTGGCAAAATAGGCCGCGCCCTGAATGGCGAAAATCCAGCCATAATTCCGGCGCAACCGCCGCCCAATGGCGCGCGCCATGGATATTCGATATTGCGGCTTTTCGTAATCGTCCGACAGGGCGGTGCCTCGGTCGAGCGGTATCCGGGCGCCCTTCCCGCGCAGCATGGGGACGTAAAATGCGATTTCCAGCACGCGCGCGCGAAACCGCCAGACATAGAAGAATCGATAGCGACGCGCTTCCAGTATCAGGAACATGATGCAGAGCGCCCCGACCAGCACGATGGGAAAGGGAGATGCGCGATCACTGGCAAAGGATACTGACAGGCCGATCCCGGTCGAGATCACAGCCCAGTTCGTCGTCTGGTCCAGACGCTGGCGCCAGATGGTCGAACGATAGACTTCCGCGCGATAGAGGTGGGCCAGCGCGCCAACCTCCTTGCTGCCCACAATGGCTTCAGGCGGATCGCCATCAGGATCTTCAGTAAATTCCAAATCGCTCATACGGGCATTCTACGGCGCGAATCTCCGCCGCGCCAAGGGGCAATCGGGCGCGGGCTCAGCTGTTTTCTCGGGCTTCTTCCCGCTCTTTCACCACCCGCGTCATCAACGGAATTGGAACAGCCTCTTCCCGGAACGATAGCGTGGATTGCGGGAATGGAATGGTGATGCCCGCCTCGTCCAGCGCATCCTTCACCGCAAAGGCGACTTCGTCATAGGTTGCGCGTTGGTCCGCCGGGCGGCTGCCAGACCACCAGAGCAGTTTGAAATCGATGGACGAGCCACCGAACGAGACACATTGCACGTCCATGGTTTCAGACTGCTCGACCGACTCACAGCTTGCCAGCGCGTCCTGCAACACCGATTTGGCCTTGCGCATGTCGGTATCATAATCGACGCCGACCACCAGCTCCTGACGTTTCAGGGTGCGGTCGGTTTCAATATTGACCGGATTCTTGAACAGGTACGAATTCGGCACGATGACAAGCTCGCCATCCGTTTCCCGGACATGGGTTTCGCGGATCAAAATGCTCTCGACCCGGCCATAGACGTCTTCGCATTCGATCACATCACCGATCCGAAGCTTCTCGCGGCCAAGGATGATAACCCCTGCGAGGAAATTCTCGAACACGTCCTTGAACGCGAAGCCGATCGCGACCGATGTCAGGCCCAGACCGGCAATAATGTCAGATGGCGACACGGACGGGAAAATCACCGTCATCGCAATCGCAACGCCGACGATCCAGGCCGCGATGGAAATCAGGTTTTGCGCCAATGTCACCAATGCGTCCCGAACCCGCGCGCGATGCATGGCCGTCGAGACAATCGCCCGGATAATCCGGCCCGCAATCAGGGTCACAATCAGGATGACCAGCGCAATGGTGAGATTGGGCAGGCTCTTGAAGAAGGCTGAAGCCATGTTTTCGACTTCGGTCTTCAGGTCTTCAATGGGCGTAAACTCCATCCGCGTGTAACGCGCGAACCCGGTTCAGGTTCCCATCAATTGCAATAACCGAGCTTGAGGACGGGTCCATAGCCGTCGAGGGCAAGACGAACATGGTGCGTGTCGTCGGAATTCGCGTCCGCCCGGATGCGCCCAGCCAGCGCTCCGGCCTGCCCGGTAATCCGCCGCCGCCACAGCGCATAGCGTAGAGACTCCGGATCAGCGGTGAGCGCAATGGCACGGTCAAAACTGCTCAAGTCACATGCCTCCATCGCCAGTTCTGCGAGGGAATGACCGAAATCGGCCTGTTCAAACGACCGGTCCAGTCCGCTTGCTGCAATTGGACGCCCGGCCAATTCGAACATCGCATCAACCACGCGCCGTCGGGTTGGAGCGTCCGGTGCCAGACGCGCGCCCTCTGCCATGATCTCAGGACGGCCAATATTGAAAGGCTGCGCCCCTGCCCGTGCATCGCGCAAAAATGCTGTCCAATTCCCCCGCGACAAAGCCGCCTTGGCCTTTTTCCTCGCATAGGGTTCGACGGCCTTCTCACGTCTCAGATCTGCGCCAAGCCGCGCCTGCCAGTGCCGCAGCAACAGCGTGTCGCCACTCTTCGCCACGGTTTCCAAAAACGGCGCCTTCAACCGGTTCTGCTTTTCTGCGGGCAAGTGCTCGGCCGCCGACCAGATCGCGTCCAGCAT